>JAJRXB010000579.1 GCA_024276515.1 Chloroflexota bacterium | reverse complement strand
GGACCCGCTTCAGCACCTCGCGGAAACTGGGCTCCCCGGACAGGTTCGTGCGCAGCACCAACGTGTTGACGAAGAAGCCGATCAGCCCCTCGACCTTGGCCCGGTTGCGGTTGGCGATGGGCGAGCCGACGCTGACGTCCTCTTGCCCGGTGTAGCGATACAGAAGCGTCTGGAAGGCGGCCAGCAGCGTCATGAACAGGGTGACCCCCTCTTGCTGGCTCAGGGTCTCCAGGGCCTCGGACAGGCTCCTGGGCAGTACGAACGACTGGTGCGCCCCCCGAAAGCTCTGAACCGCCGGTCGAGGCCGGTCGGTGGGCAGCTCCAGCACCGGCGGGCTGCCCGCCAGTTGCTCCTTCCAGTAGGCCAACTGTCGCTCCAGCACCTTGCCTTGCAACCATCCCCGCTGCCAGTGAGCGAAGTCGGCGTACTGGATGGGTAGTTCGGGCAGCGGTGAGGGGCGACCGTGAGAGAAGGCGTCGTAAAGAGCCGTGAGTTCCCGGATGAGCACGCCCACGGACCAGCCATCGGAGACGATGTGGTGCATCGTCAGGAGGATGACGTGGTCCCTCTCACCCAGCCGCAGCAGGGTTGCCCGTAGCAGCGGGCCTTGCGCCAGATCGAAAGGACGCTGAGTCTCTTCGGCGGCCAGCCGCAGGGCTTTCGTCTCTCGCTCGGCTTCGGGCAGGTCGGTCAGGTCCACCACCGGCAGGGGGATGGTCAACGCCGGGGCGATGACCTGGGCCGGTCGCCCATTCACCGTGGCGAAGGTGGTGCGCAGAGATTCGTGGCGTCGCACGACTTGATTCAAGCTCTGCTTCAGCGCTGCTACGTTCAGCGACCCGGTCAGGCGCACAGCCGAGGCAATGTTGTAGAGCGGGCTGCCGGGTTCCAACTGATCCAGGAACCAGAGTCGCTGCTGGGCAAAGGAGAGGGGGAAGGTGTTCGAATCCCGCCGCTGGGGGATGATCAGGGACCGGGAAACGTCCACGCCTTCGTCTTTGAGCAACAGCTCTAAAAGTGCGCGTTTTTCCGGCGAGAGATCAGCAATTTGCCTGGCAATGTTTCTCATTTCAGAATTCGCCCCTCCTGGCAAAAGCAGGTTGCACGGTTACTGCTTGGGCATAAGACTTCGGAAGTCTCAATGGCGTTCTATCCGGCAGTCTTCGACGCGATTTTGGGCTTGTTTTGCCCGCGAAATGCTCAACGGCAGACTTCCGAAGTCTGACCGGTAACACGCCTGAGTAGTAACGTTGCACGAATGTCGCTACATTTGCTTTTCGTGGAGCAGTGCCATCACCTCGTCTTCCGAGAGGTGTTTGACCTTCTCCAATATCTCTGCAATCTTGTCCCCTTGTGCCGGTTCCGTCTGCCTGAGGCGCTCGATCCTCTCGGCCAACTCGGCCACCGTAGGGTGTTCGAAGAGGGTGCGCAGGGAGACTTCCACGTCAAAAGCCTCTCGCACGCGGGAGATGAATTGGGTGGCCAGCAAGGAGTGCCCGCCCAACTCGAAAAAGCTGTCGTACACGCCAACCCGGTTCACTCCCAGCAACTCGCTACAAATCTCCGCCAATTCGTTTTCCACCGGCGTGCGGGGAGGGACGTATTCCCGTTCCAACGTTGGTCGCGCGCCATCGGGCGCCGGCAATGCCTGGCGGTCCACCTTGCCACTGGGCGAGAGAGGCAGCGCGTCCAAGAAGATGAAGGCGGAGGGGACCATATAATCGGGCAGTTTCTCTTTCAAGAAAGTCCGCAAGCCGCCAACCAGGGACGAGGGACGAGGGACGAGGGACGGCGCGCTTTCGTCCTCCATCTTTCGTCCTTCGTCGTCTTTTGGCACCACGTAGGCCACCAGTCGTTTGTCCCCAGGTATATCCTCCCGCGCAACGACCACACCATCCGCCACGCCGGGATGCTGTTCCAGTATTGCCTCGATTTCGCCCAACTCGATGCGGAACCCTCGCACCTTCACCTGGTGGTCTATCCGTCCCAGGAACTCGAGGTTGCCATCGGCCCGGTAGCGCACCAGGTCGCCGGTTTTGTAGAGGCGGTCGCCTGCCTCCACCCTCCCCACGCCCCCCCCTGACAGGGGGACGTCTATCCCCCCCCACGCCCCCCCTGACAGGGGGGGGATAGAGGGGGGGGTGGGGGCGGGGACGCCGGAGGAACTGCCTGCTTCCGGGCGAGATTCGACCCTCCCCCGGCCCCTCCCTGCCAGGGAGGGGTGAGCGGGGGTGGCAAACGGATTGGGGATGAACCGCTCGGTCGTCAAATCGGGGCGGTTCAGGTAGCCTCGGGCCAGGCCCACGCCGCCGACGTGCAACTCTCCCGGCACGCCGATGGGAACAGGCTGGAGGTTCTTGTCCAGCACGTAAAGTGCTGTGTTGGCTATCGGCTGCCCGATGGGTGGCGCCTCCGAGTCCTCTTCGTCGCACAAATACATAGAGGCGCAGACCGTCGTCTCCGTCGGCCCGTAGGCGTTGAAAAAGTCTCTCCCTGGCGCCCAGCGGGCTACCAGTTCTGCCGAACATGCCTCCCCAGCCGAGATGACCGTCTCTAGCTGTGGCAACGCTTCTGCTGGCACGCCCAGCGCCGACAACACGGAAGGCGGGAGCGTCACGTTCGTGACTCCCTCCTCTTGCAGCAGTCTGACCAACTCCCGACCCGACGCCAGCACCTCCTGCCGGGCCAGGCACAGCGTCGCCCCGTTGGCCAGTGCCATGAAGGTCTCCCACACCGAGGCGTCGAAGCTGAGGGGGGAGAATTGCAGCACCCGGCTTCCTTCCCTGATCCCAAAGGCCTGTCGCTGGGCCTCTGCCAGGTTGCTCAACCCCCGGTGGCCCAGCATCGTCCCCTTTGGCACCCCCGTCGAGCCGGAGGTGTAGATGACGTAGGCCAGGTTTTCAGGTGTCACCCCGCTCTGCGGCTTTTCGTCCGGCTCCTGGGCGATGATCCCCCAGTCGGCGTCCAGGTGGACGACCTGGGCCTGGTGTGCCGGCAGCCGCTCCCTCAGGTGCGCCTGAGTCAGCAACACCGTCACTCCCGCGTCCTCCAGCATAAAGGCCAGCCGCTCCTGCGGATAGGTCGGGTCCAGCGGCAGATAGGCTCCGCCCGCTTTCAGAACCCCCAGGATGCCGACCATCGTTTCAGGCGAGCGATCTGTTGAGATGCCCACCAGCACCTCTGGTCCGACTCCCAGCTTTTGCAGGTAGTGGGCCAACTGGTTCGCCCGGCGGTTCAACTCCCGGTAGGTCAACATCTGCCCCTCGAAGGTCACCGCCACGGCCTCCGGTCGCCGTGCCACCTGCGCTTCGAAAAGCTCGTGGGCGCAGCGGTCCATCGGCGTCGCCAGCGCCGTGGCGTTCCAGTCCACCAGCAATTGCTGCTGTTCCCTCTCCGTCAGTAACGGCAGGTGGGAAATGGGCTGTTCTGGATCGCTCACAATCCCTGTCAGCAAGGTCTGAAAGTGTCCTACCATCCGCCGGATCGTCGCCGTGTCGAATAAATCGGTGTTGTACTCGACCACTCCGCTCAACCCGTCTGGCCTCTCCGCCATCACCAGCATCAGGTCGAACTTGGCTGTTCCGGTGTCCACGTCCAGGGGGGTTAGCGTCAGGCCGGGCAACTCCAGCGCCTCCATCGGGGCGTTTTGAAGCGCAAAGGCGGTCTGGAAGAGGGGGGTGTGACTCAGATCACGCTCCGGCTGCAAGGCTTCCACCAGTATCTCAAAGGGGAGGTCCTGATGGGCGTAGGCTTCCAGCGCCACCTTGCGGGCACGCTTCAGCACCTCCCGGAAGCTCGGCTCCCCCGACAGGTTCGTGCGCATCACCAACGTGTTGACGAAGAAGCCGATCAGCCCTTCGATCTCGGCCCGGTTGCGGTTGGCGATGGCCGTCCCCACGCTGATGTCCTCCTGCCCGGTGTAGCGATACAGGAGTGTCTGGAAGGCGGCCAACAGGGTCATAAAAAGCGTCGCCCCTTCCTCTCGACTCAGCGTCCGCAGCTTCCTGGAAAGCTCCAACGGCAACGCAAATTTCTCCGTCGCCCCCCGCCAGCTCTGCACTGCCGGCCGGGGCCGGTCGGTGGGCAGGTCCAGCATCAGGGGACGATCTTTGAGTTGTTCCTTCCAATAGGCTAATTGACGTTCCAGCACCTCGCCTTGCAACCACCCTCGCTGCCAGCAGGCGAAGTCGGCGTACTGAATGGACAGTTCGGGCAATGGTGAGGGACGCCCCTGGCTGAAGGCTTCGTACAGGATGGCCACCTCTCGGATGAGCACCTCCATAGACCAGCCGTCGGAGATGATGTGGTGCATCGTCAGGACGGCGACGTGCTCCTCTTCTCCCAGCTTCAGCAGCTTCGCCCGCAGCAGTGGTCCCCGGGCCAGGTCGAAGGGCCGCCGGGTCTCCTCCTGCATCCACCGCCGGGCCTCTGCCTCCCGTTCCGCTTCCGGCAGGCGACTCAGGTCCTCCACCGATAAGGTCAGAGAGAGTTCCGGGGCTATGATTTGCACCGGCCTCCCACCTTCTGCCCTGAAAGTTGTCCGCAGCACCTCGTGCCGGCGCAGGATCTCGTTCAGGCTCCGCTCCAGTGCCTCGACGTCCAGCCTCCCCGTCAGCCGTACTGCCATCGGTATGTTGTAGAAAAGGTTGGCCGGTGCCAACTGGTCGAGGAACCAGAGTCGCTGCTGAGCGAAGGAGAGGGGCAGTTCCCCATCCCGTGGGGCCGGCTTGATGGGCGGCGATTCGAGGCCCGCGGCTGCCCGCAAGGCTGCCTCCACCCGCTCTGCCAGCCCGGCCACCGTCGGTGCTTCGAAGAGGTCTTGCAGGGGTAGCTCCACCTGAAATGCCCGGCGCAACCGCGAAATGAGCCGCACAGCCAGCAGCGAATGCCCTCCCAGCTCGAAGAAGTCGTCGTGGAGGCCCACCCGCTCGACGCCCAGCACCCGTGCCCACAGCTCGACCAACACTTCCTCCACCGGCGTGCGCGGCGCGGCGTAGGCCACTTCCAGGTCGGGCCGGGTCCCTTCCGGGGCCGGCAGTGCCCGACGGTCCACCTTGCCGCTGGGCAGCAGTGGCAGTGCCTCCAGCACCACGAAGGTGGAGGGCAGCATATAGTCCGGCAGGCGCTCCTTCAGATAACTGCGCAACCGACCAACGACCGCTGACGGCCGACCGATGACCGCCGACGGATCAAGCTGATCAGTTGCTTCAGCGGTCGGCACCACGTAGGCCACCAGCCGCCTGTCGCCGGGCTGGTCCTCTCGCGCCAGAACGACCGCCGACCGGAGGGCGGGGTGCTTCTCCAGCACGGCCTCGATCTCACCCAACTCGATGCGAAAGCCGCGCACCTTGACCTGATGGTCTACGCGTCCCAGGAACTCGAGGTCCCCGTTGGGCAGGTAGCGGGCCAGGTCGCCGGTTTTGTAGAGGCGGGTCCCCACCCCCCCCGTTCCCCCCCCTATCAGGGAGGGGACAGAGGGGGTGGTGGGCGCTCCGCTGGCAGGGAGGGGGATGGGGGCGGCAAACGGATCGGGGATGAACCGCTCGGCCGTCAACTCCGGCCGGTTGAGGTAGCTCCGGGCCACCCCAGCGCCGCCGACGTGCAGCTCTCCCGGCACGCCGATGGGCACCGGTCGTCCCTGCCCGTCCAGCAGGTAGGTCTGAACGTTGGCGATGGGACGCCCGATGGGAATTCTGGACAGGCCGGATGTAAATTCCTCATCACACACCGTCTCGTAGAAGGTCGTTGTGATGGTCGCCTCGGTCGGCCCGTAGGCGTTCAAAAACCGGATGGGCCGACCGACGAGGTGGGACCAGGCCTTCAGCCGGTCAACGGCGGGGGCTTCTCCGCCCACCAGCAGGGTCTTCAGCGGGACTCGCACAGGGAGTTCGCCCGCCGTTAGCTCGTCTACCCACTGGTGCCAAAAAGAGGCCGGCAGGTGAAGGACGGTGATCTCTTGCTGCTCGCAGAGTTGCAGGAAGTCGGCGCCGGTGATCGCCACCTCCGGGTGAGACAAAACCAGGGTCGCGCCGCCGAGGAGGGTGGGGAAGATCTCCTCGGCCGAAGCATCGAAGCTCAGAGAGATGAACTGGAGGAGACGGTCTCCGGGGCCCAGGCCAAAGACCTCCATCATCGCCAGGGCGTGGTTGACCAGCGCGCGATGGGGGACCATCACGCCCTTGGGCACTCCCGTCGAGCCCGAGGTGTAGATGACGTAGGCCAGGTTGTCGGGCGTCGCGCCGCCGCCCGTGCTGGCCGCAGGGTCAGTAACCGGGTTCTGGTCGCTCTCCTGGGCGATCTGTTCCCAATCGATGTCCAGGCAGAGCGTATTACGTGTTACGTTTTGCGTTTTACGCTTTATCTCTAAGCGCTCGAGCAGGTGAGACTGAGTCAGCAACACCCTCACCCCCGCGTCCTCGATCATAAAGGCCAGACGCTCTTGGGGGTAGGTTGGGTCCAGAGGCACGTAAGCTCCGCCCGCCTTGAGGACGCCCAGCAGCCCCACCACCATCTCCAGCGAACGCTCCACGCAGATACCCACCAGCGTCTCCGACCCTACTCCCCGCTCCCGCAGGTAGTGGGCCAACTGGTTCGCCCGGCGGTTCAACTCCTGGTAGGTCAACTGTTCTCCCTCACCGAATCCAGCCCTCTCCGCTGGCGCTTTGGGATGCTTCGCAAAGCCGGTCGAAGGGAAGGCCACCGCCACGGCGTCCGGCGTCTGTGCTGCCTGGGCCTCGAAGAGCTGGTGGACGGTGGCATCCCGGGGGTAGTCCGTCGCTGTGGCGTTCCATGCCACCAGCAGTTGCTGCCGTTCCGCTTCCGTCAGCAATGGCAGCGCGGAAACAGACCCCTCGGGATCGGCTGCCATTCCCTCCAGCAAGGTTCCCAGGTGCGCCAGCATTCGCTGGATCGTGTCGGCGTCGAAGCGCCGGCTGTCGTAGGAAACCTTCAACGATAACGTTTCTCCCGGCCACGACACGACGGTGAGCGGATAGTTGGTCTGCTCGATGGAGCGGATGTTCTCGACGACCAGGCTGCCTTTTTGCTCGCGCAAAGACGCGCCTACCGGGTAGTTTTCAAAGACCAGAATGCTCTCGAAGAGAGGCGACCCCCGGGGCACTTCACTCCATTCCTGAATCTGTACCAGCGGGCTGTACTCGTACTGCCGCATCTGCACCAACCGGGCCTGGAGTCTCTTCAACCAGTCCACCACCGACGCTTCGGGCGGCACCTGCACCCGCACCGGCAGGGTGTTGATAAAGAGTCCGACCATCGTCTCCACGCACGACAGATCGGCCGGCCGGCCGGAGACGGTTGCCCCAAAAACTACGTCCTCCTCACCGCTATAACGGCTCAAGAGCAACGCCCATGCCCCCTGCACTAACGTGCTCAGGGTCAGGTGGTGCCGCCGGGCCAGGGCTTGCAGGGCCGCCGTCGTCCCTGCCGACAACCGGGTCTCCAGCATCTCGTATTGCTCCCCCTGCCCGGCCACGCTCCCCGGGGACCTGTCTACCACCAAAGGCGTTGGGGCAGTGAAACCGGCCAGCGTTCGTCGCCAGAAGGCTTCTGCCTCAGCCAGGTCCTGCCGTTGTAGCCAGGCAATGTAGTCCCGGTAAGGCCGGGTTGGTTCCAGGTGCAGGTCCTGGCCCCGGTGGAAGGCTTCGTAGAGGGTGAAGACCTCGTTCAGGAGCAAGGGCAGAGACCAGCCATCCAGCAGGATGTGATGATGGCTCCAGACGAAGTAATGGGCATCTTCGACGGTTCGCATCAAGGCCAGGCGGATCAGCGGTGCCTGGGAAAGATCGAAACCCCGGTGTCGCTCTCTCTGCAGGTATGCCTCCAGGCGTGCCTCCTGTTCAACGGGCGACATCCCTCGCCAGTCTTGCTTCTCCAGAGGCAATGTCACTCGCCGGTGTACTACCTGAAGCGTCTTGTCGAGGTGCTTCCACACGAAAGAGGTGCGCAGGACGGCGTGTCGCTCCGCCACCCGCTGCCAGGCCTGCTCAAAAGCCGGGATGTCCAGATCGCCGCGCAGTGTGCAACTCAACTGCTCGAAATATGCTCCAGGCTCGGGGGCATATAGGCTATGGAAAAGCATGCCCTGCTGCATAGGGGAAAGGGGATAAACTGCCTCAACACTTCTCTTGCTCATGCGTCGTCACCTATGCCCTCGTTTTGGGGTTAGCCGGTTACTCCAGGCAAATCCAGTTGGGGTGCCGAGCTTTTATCGCCCAGCCACTTCTCGAATTCCCGTTCAAATAAAGCCTCTTGCTGGCTGTTCAGGTATTCTTTCGCGTAATTTATCTGCCCCTTTCGGAGAAACAAGCCCAGTTGGATCCCATGGTCCAAAAATAGCTCCATTGCGTGGTCGAATTTGTTTTCGTGCTTTTTCATAAAAGCAAAGCTGCTTCTCTCCAGGATCACAGGCAATTTCTCCGGCGGCACTTCAAACCCACAGAAATCGGCGATTATCTGTATGCTGCCGGCCAGGTCGCGGATCAGATCTTCGTATTCCAGGAATAAAATGTTGGGGTCATCTCTGTGCGCCCGCCAGCCGGCCACGTGCTTGAACCACGATCCGTACTTGACTTTTCCACGCATGAACCGATCGAAGAACTCGGAGAACGTTCCCCGAAAACCAAGATGGCTCGTGTAAAAATGGAAATAGGAAACAGTCACGTCCTTGCCGTTTCGGGCAAGGTAAATGTACTTGCAAGGTCCCTTCGGTATGGACATGAGCATCCCTTTGTAGGGCAGGTGAGTTTTGAAAATGCGCGGAGAAGGGAGGGCCTCGATGTCCTTTCTGTTGAGGCTGAAGCGTTCGAACCAGGGAACGACTTCGGATATGTGGGTGAAATCCATGTCTCCATCTGTGGTTAACTGGTAAAGAATCATCTGCATCCAGGTGGTTCCAGACCTGGGGTAGGTGACAATGAAGATGTCATCTGGCCGAGGCACAAAATCCAGGTATCTCAGCCTGATCCAATCGATTCCCATACCTGTTCCACCCAAGATCGAAACGAAGAGTCTCAGCAATCCGCTGCTTGCTCTCAGCAGAGATGAAGCGGCCCGCTTTGCAGGTGACTTTGCGCCAATCCGTTTGGTGTTGGTGCTCATCATATCAATTCGCCTTCTCTCGTCTCACTAATTTCAGCCATAAGGGCTTCAATTTCCTCCTGGCTGAGTTCCACGTCCGGGAAGTCTGAAGGTGTGTAGCCACTCACCTCGGGCGACCGGCAATGGGTGATGATCGCCCGCAATGCCTCGAGGAATGCCTCAGCCACCTGCTCCACCGTCTGCCGCCGATGCAATTGCTCGCTGTAGCGCCACTCCGACCGGAGCTGGCCCTCCGCGATGCTCCCGACGATCTCCAGCAGATGGGTCCGCCGTCCCCGCGGGCTGCGATATGGACCAGGGGACTCCGGCGCCAGACCGAAGAGGGAGGCTGTGTCCAGAATCTGATCGAACTGCCCAAGATAGTTGAAGCTCACCTGGGGCTGCGGCAGCGATTGCAAGCTATTGACTATCTCCCTGTCTTCGCTCAGATAGCGCAGCAAGCCGTAGCCAATGCCTCGATGGGGAACCCGCCGCAACTGCTCCTTCACTGCTTTCAATGCTTCTCCTGGCCCGCCGGTGCCTTCCAGGTCCAGCCGCACCGGAAAGATCGTGGTGAACCAGCCGACCGTGCGGGAGACGTCCACGTCGTCCAGGATGTCCTCTCGCCCGTGCCCTTCCAGGTCCACCAGCAGCGTCTGCGATCCGGTCCACCGGGCAAAGGCCTGGGCCAGCGCCGTCAGCAGCACATCGTTGATCTCGGTGCCATAGGCCGCCGGCACTTCTTGCAGCAGAGCCTGGGTCTCCTCGACGCTGAGCGTGACGGTCACGCCCTGGGTCGAGGCTTCGGTGTTGTCACCCCCAGGGTAATCCACCGGCAGGCGAGTTGTCCCGTCTCGTAGCGTCGTCAGCCAGTAGTCCAGCTCTGCCCGGACCGCCTCCGTCTGAGCGTGCTCGGCCAGCCGCCGCGCCCAACGCTGGAAGGAGGTGGTCTTGGGCGGCAACCCTCGGTCAGGGACCCCCGACCGCACCGTCTCTCCCCGGCTGAGCTGCCGGTAGACGGTCTGCAAATCTTCCAGCAAGATCCGCCAGGAGACACCGTCCACCGCCAGGTGATGGATCACTATCAGCAACCGGCCCGGCCGCTCCGGCCCCAGGTCGAAGTAGGCCACTCGCAGCAGCGGCCCCGCCGACAGGTCCAGGCTGGCCTGCAATTCGGCAGCCCCGGCCTCGATCGCCGACCGCTGCTCCGTCTCTGCCAGCCCCGACAGGTCCACCCAGGCGAAGGGCACGTCGCCGTCCACGCCGGTGTTAACTTGCCGCCAGTCTGACTCCCTTCGCCGATTCGCCGACACTTGCGCCTGTGCGCAGTGCCGGTGTTCGCCGTTTCGCTCGAAGCGGAGGCGCAGCGCGTCGTGGTGCTCTATCAGGTGTGCCACCGCCGCCTTCAGCAGGGATGGGTCCAGACCTGTTTTGGGCGGCCCTTCGGCAAGCTCAGGACGCGGCCCTTCGGCAAGCTCAGGACGCGGCCCTTCGGCAAGCTCAGGACGCGGCCCTTCGGCAAGCTCAGGACGCGGCCCTTCGGCAAGCTCAGGACGCGGCCCTTCG
>JAJRXB010000578.1 GCA_024276515.1 Chloroflexota bacterium | reverse complement strand
GGTAGTTACGCAGCATCCTGAGCCTGTCGAAGGATGCAAATTTGCATAGATTTCTCGGCTTGACGCGCACCCTTCGACAGGCTCAGGGTGCTACCTTGCCTTTGCACAACCAGCGGCTTATTTACGCCGTGGTGCACTAGTGCTACAACCGCACTTGTCATTCTGAGGAGCGAAGTGCGGTTGTGATACTGGATGCCGCCGCCGGAATCACAGGGGCCGTAGCCATGTCGGCTACGGCCCCATCCGTGTAACCCGTGTAATCCGTGAGGTCCGTGTCAGCCCGTGTCAGCTCTCGAACTCCGACTCTGAGTGCTCTGTGCCGTCAAAGGAGAGGAGAATCGGCTCGTCGTCGCGGACGGTGGCGATGTGCACGGGACGGGTCCAGAGGTGCTGGATATTGGCCAGGGTGGCGTGCGAGTAGTCCGGGTCGAGTTCCACGCCGTGGTATTGATGTCGCAGCAGCAGTTCGCCGCGATTGCGGAAGTTGCCGTCCTCGACCCGGATGATGGGGCGTCCACCGTTGGTGAGTTGGAAAAGGAGCGTCTGCTTCACCCGGTCGAAGTCACGGCTGACGATCTGATACCACGTTTCGCCGTCTTCTTCAAATTCGTCGTATACGAAGAGCTTTGACTCCAGCGCGAACTCTTTGGTGAGGAAGCGATCAATGAAGCCCAGGTCGTTGTAGATTTTACGAACTTCGAAGATTTTCTCGCGCCCCAGTCCCAATTGTTTGTCCCACGTGCGTCGGGCAGCCATATCGGTGCATTCTTCCCATTCTTTGCCGAAACGCCCTTTGTTCCAGCGATCCTCGATGTCACGGAAGAGTTCCAGGCCCAGCTTGTAGGGGTTGAGGTGGCCAGGTGAAATGGCCAACGTGCCGGCGTGGTGATCGGCGTAGTCCACCACCTCGGCCGGTTCCAGGATGCCGCTTTCGGTCATAATCTTGCTGTGCCAGTACGCGGCCCAGCCTTCGTTTATGATTTTGGTCTGGCGCTGGGGCAAAAAGTAATAGCTCTCCTCGCGGATGATGGCCAACACGTCGGCCTGCCAGTCTTTGAGGGGGGCGTTGGCCAGCAAAAAGTAGAGCACGTCGCGCTGAGGCTGGGGAGGGAATTTGTGTCGCTCCTGTTCCTTCTCCCGACGCTCGCGCTCGGCCTCGAGCAGGTCGGGCGGGTTGACAAAGCGGTCCATGTAGTCTTTGGCCCGGAACCTGCTGATCTGGATGGGCTTGTCCTGGTCTTCGTCGAAGGCGGTAGGCAGCGTCTCGTCGAAGGCGGCGTTGGGGTCGATCAAATCGTCTATGGAAAGGCACACGTCCAGGAATCGCTCTACTTCCTCGGCCCCGTAGCGATCTATGTAGCGGCGCACCCTCGTGCCGTGGTTGGCCATCTCGTCGAGCATGCGCCGGTTGGTGTGACTGAACCACAGGTTGTTTTTAAAGAAGTCGGCGTGAGCGTAGACGTGAGCCATCACCAGTTTGTGATCCACCAGCTTGTTGTGTTCCAGGAGATAGGCGTAGCACGGGTCGTTGTTGATGACCATTTCGTAGATTTTGTGCAGGCCGTAGGCGTAGCTCCGCTTGAGCCGTTCGTATTCCATGCCGAAGCGCCAGTGGGGGTAGCGGACGGGGAAGCCCTCGTAGGCGGCCACCTCGTTCATTTCCTCGAAGCTGAGCACTTCAAAGGCCACGTCGAAGGGGTCCAGCCCGTAGGCCAGCGCCTTCTCTTGAATCTCCAGGTTCAGTTCGCGTAACAGGTTATAATCGTTGGCTTTGGTCATAGTCAGCGTCCTGGCGTCTTAGTGGCTGCCGGGGTCTGTAGCTCTTGCTCCTGGCGTGTCTGCCTGCCGAAGTGCCCGGCACGGGTGCACCTGGGGTGCGGCATAGGTGTGGCCCGCCAGGCCGTCGGGTCGCAGACCCGCCGGGAGCAAAAGGTGCAGGCAGGCCCGACGGGAGCAAAAGCCGTTGGGTCGCAGACCCGTCGGGAGCAAAAGGTGCAGGCAGGCCCGACGGGAGCAAAAGCCGTCGGGTCGCAGACCCGCCGGGAGCAAAAGGTGCAGGCAGGCCCGACGGGAGCCGAAAATGTCAAGCGTCCAGGGGCAGTAATTTGCTGATTTGCTGATTCGTTGATTCCCTCAATTTCCTTTTCCCAGAAAATCTTTGATCGAATCGAGGATGGCATCCCGGTCGGCGATGAGCGAGGTGATGAGACGCGGCGTGCCGTCGGGATAGGTGGCTTCCGGCACATCCTCAAAATAGGCGTGCAGGGGGTTGATGAACTGTCCACTGCCGTAGCTGCGCACCTGTCCGTAGCCGAACAGGTTGACTTTGGGCAGCATTTGTCGCAACGCATGGCAGGCGCGTTCCACGTCGTCGTTCCAGTTGTCGCCGTCGGAGAAGTGGAAGGCGTAGATGTTCCAATTCTCCAGCGGGTAGTCCTGGTCTATGACCTGGTCGGCGAGCAGGTAGGCAGACGAGATGGCCGTGCCGCCGCTCTCGCGCAGGTGATAGAAGGTGTGTTGGTCTACCTCTTGCGCCCTTACGTCGTGGACGATGTAACGGGTGACGGTGTTGTGATACTGGGAACGAAGCCAGGTCTCGATCCAGAAGATTTCGGTGCGCACGATGTCTTTCTGTTCGCGCCCCATCGAGCCTGACACGTCCATCATGTAGATGATGACGGCGTTGGCCTGGGGTTCGGGGTATTCTTTCCAGGAACGGTAAAATTTGTCTTCGCGGATGGGGATGATGTGGGGTTTTTTCGGGTCGTAGCTGCCCGAGGCGATTTGACGTTTGAGGGCGTGTTTGTAGGTCCGCTTGAAGTGACGCAGCGTCTCGGGGCCGGTCCGGCGGATGCTGGTGTAGCGGTCCTTCCGGCTGAAGAGATGGTCCTTGCCTCGGGGTTCGACGTGGGGCAGCTCAAGGACTTCCCCCAGCAGTTGGGCCAGCTCCTCCAGGGTCAGCTCGACCTCCATGATGTGAGTCCCCGGTTGATTGCCGGCACCGGCTCCGCTCCCCTCACCGGGCTGACCACGGCCGATGACGTCGCCCACGTCCCCTTCGCCCTGGCCTACCCCTTCTTGCCCGCCGGGGTCGAAGCGGAAGTGCGGGATGTCAACGCGGGGGATGGGAATGCTGACCAGGTTCTTGCCTTTTCGGCCCAGCAGTTCGCTGTGAGAGATGTATTTTTTCAGTTCCTTGCGGACGCGCCCTTTGATGATCTCTCGGTAGCGGGTGTTGTCGCGTTCGATTCGGCGTGCCATAGAATTACCCTGTGTCGCCCCGGGCGAAGATGGAGGCAACGTAGTTCAACGTGTCGGTGGCGCAGACGTCGCAGTAGCCATAGTCTCGGATCAGGCGAGTCTTGACGGCATCGATCTTCTCCTGCGTCTCCGGGTCCACCACGCTGGTGATGAGACTGGTCAGCTTGATGCTGTCCTTTTTGTCCTCAAAGAGCTTGAGCTCCAACGCCTTTTGCAGCCGCGCATCGGATTTGTAGTCGAAGGTCTTGCCTTCCAGGGCCAGCGCGCCGATGTAGTTCATAATTTCGCGCCGGAAGTCATCTTTGCGGCTCTCGGGGATGTCTATCTTCTCCTCGATGGAGCGCATCAGCCTTTCGTTGGGCGGCTCGTCCTGACCGGTGTATTTGTTCCTCACCTTCTCCCTGCGGATGTAGGCCTTGACGTTGTCGATGTAGTTGGCGAAGAGCGCTTTGATGCCCTCCTCGTCGGCCGAGATGGCGCGTTGAACTTCTCCCTTCACGATGTCGGCGTACTCGTCCTTCACCACGGCCAGCAACTCCCGATAACGGGCGCGCTGCTCTTCGCTGGTGATGAGCGAATGGTGGTTCAGACCTTCCTCCAGCTCGTTCATCACCATGAAGGGGTTGACGCATCCCTCCCGCTGGTTGACCAGGGCGTTGCTCACCTTGTCTTGGATGTAGCGGGGGGAGATGCCTTCCATCCCTTCGCGTTTGGCCTCGGCCTTCAACTCCCGGATGCTGTCTTCGGTGAAGCCTTCCACCAGTTGCCCGTTGTAAAGCTTCAATTTTTGCAGCAGGGTGAGGTTGTGCTTTTTGGGCTCCTCCAGGCGAGTCAGCACCGCCCACATGGCGGCCACGTCGATGACGTGGGGCGCAATGTGGCAGCCTTTCACCCGGTCGGGATTGTAGTCCTTCTCGTAGATCTTGATCTCGTCCGACAGGCGGGTGACGTAGGGGATGTCTACCTTCACCGTTCGGTCGCGCAGCGCCTCCATGTATTCGTTGGATTGCAGCTTGCGATACTCCGGCTCGTTGGTGTGACCGATGATGACCTCGTCGATGTCGGTTTGGGCGAATTTTTTGGGCTTGATCTTGTGCTCCTGGCTGGCCCCCAACAGGTCGTAAAGGAAAGCCACGTCGAGTTTGAGCACTTCGATGAACTCCACCAGTCCCCGGTTGGCGATGTTGAATTCGCCGTCGAAGTTGAAGGCGCGGGGATCGGATTCCGAGCCGTACTCGGCGATCTTGCGGTAGTTGATGTCGCCGGTCAGTTCCGTCGAGTCCTGGTTCTTCTCGTCTTTGGGCTGGAAGGTGCCGACGCCGACCCGGTCTTTCTCCGACAGGAGCAACCGCCGCACCTGTACGTGCTTGATCATTTTGGTCCAGTCGCCGTTGTAGCGGCCCATCAGATCGTTGTAGTAGAAGCGACAGGCAGGGCACAGGTCTCCTTCGATGATGACCGGCGGCTCAATTCCCTGGTTGAGCTGGGCCAGAAATTCTTCGCGGAGTGGGGGCGGGACCAGGTGCAGTGGCTCTTCGTGCATCGGGCAGGGGAATGTCTCCTCGTCTATCTGCCAGGAGAAGGTGTACATCGCTCCCTCGTCGGTGTGGGAGTAGGCCTCCAGCCCTTTCTTGAGCAGGCGGACGATGGTGCTCTTGCTGGAACCCACCGGGCCGTGCAGCAGCAACACGCGACGCTCGGCGCCGTAGCCGTGGGCCGCCGCTTTGAAGAATTGCACCAGTTCCATCAGCGGGCGGTCCAGCCCGAAGACGGCATCTTTCCCCTCGCCGATTGGGTCGTCGAAGAAGTTGTAATGAGTAATTTCCTGCCGGTTCTCGACGTAGGTTTCGTACCCGTAGGAGAGGATCATATCGTAGATGCGCTGGAAGGCAGTGCGGGCCACTTTGGGATTCTGGGCGACGATTTCCAGGTATTCCTGAAATGTGCCGTGCCAGTGCAATCCCCGAAAGGCTTCTTCTTGTTGAGCGACCAACAACTCCATTAGATTTTGACCTGTACCCATCTTCTAAATCCTCCTCTTTAAATATACGGACGTACTCGGTCTCCTTAATTTTACAATTTCGTTGATGACCTCCTGGCCTGACGAGAGATTAAAAGCCGCCCACGGCCAACCCGGGGCGGCTTTGCACCTGTTTTGCTCTCACGGTGAGCGATGTGCATAATTAGGTTTGGTGTGCATCAGTATCGTATCACAAAGACAATTGCTTTACAGTAAACGTGCCGTAAAGGTGAAGTGAATTTGGCGTAAAGAACATCTCCTTTGCCAGCATCGGGCTCTCTCTTCCCCTGACGAGAGAGCCCGCCAGGGGAGGCGGGCTACCACATAAGCCGTCAATTGTCAGCACCAGACGTACCGGGGTAGCACTGCTCCCTTCAATTGAACGAAATTGGCTTGATCAAGAAGCCAAAAAGCCACCCAAGGCCAACCCTGGGCAGCTTCGCACCTGTGCTTGCTCTCACCTTGAGCAATGACGATTCGATTGCAGTTCGCCGAGCACACGTCATCCCGGTCGGCGACCTCGAGATTGAGCCCATGATACTCCAATGCTCGAATCCTGTCAAGCGAGGTTTTTTGGCGAGTCTAGTGCAATCTTCCGAATCGTGGTATACTTTTGGTGCAGCTACATTGGAAGTTCTCTCAGAAGGAGGGGGGAACTGTGAAACTCTGGAACAGATTTATCGCCTGGTTAAACGAGGAGGAGTCGCCTCAGAAAGTCGCTGAATCCCCGACCACGTCTCTGGACCCCGAAGCGGAGCGGTATTTGCGGGAACTGGAATCCAAACTTGACCGCACCGTTCAGGATTTGGCCGATGGGCTCATCAACCGGGCTCAGTTTGAGAATCTGTACCGTCACTATCAGAATCAGCGCCGGGCATTGCAGGGCTTGCTTGCCGAAGGAGGCGGCGATGTGCCGGACAGTTTGATGGCCGGTGAGAGTATGATCATCCGCCAGAAATACGCAGCCACGGTGTTGGCCTATGCCATCTACGACAACGAGTCGAGCGTGCCGCTGCGCACGGTGGGAGATTTCCCGGTGGATAGTGACCTGGTCGTCGGTTTCCTTTCGGGCTTTCGCTCGGCGGCGGCCGAGATATTGGGCGCGGGCGCGGCTAAGGCCGAGGCAGAGGACGGCAAAGTGCTGTGCTATGTGCCGGGTCAGTATTGTACTCTCATCGTTCTTTACTCGTCTGAGCCGGCCGAGATTGACATTCGCAGTCTGCGCCAGACTCACTTTCACTTTGAAACGCTCAACGCCGATGCCCTGAAGCAACGTCCGATTCCCGCCGACACCCTCTTCTTCAACTACGACATGGTTCTCAAGCGCAGCCGTCACGGCGATAGCACCCCGTCTTCGCGGTAGAAGAATAGGAACGCATTGCTATGCACAGGAGACTGTGATGAGCACAGCCGACAGCACCATCCGCTACAAGGTAGTCATTGTTGGCGATGGTGGTGTGGGTAAAACCACCCTTCTCCGCCGTTACGCCACCGGCAAGTTTCAGGAATCTCGCATCATGACCATCGGCGTTGATTTTCAGACCATCGAGATTGACCTCGACGGGCAGCCGATTAAGCTCACGGTGTGGGACCTGGCGGGGCAGGACCGTTTCGCCCCTTTTCGCGATAGCTTTTACAAGGGGGCGCGTGCCATTGCGCTGGTGTTCGACGTGACCGATCGGGAGTCGTTCGACGACCTGCCGCACTGGCTTCAGGAAGCGCAGCGTGTGGTGCCCAATGCATACGTGGTTGTCAACGCCAACAAAACGGACCTGCCCCGCGTCGTGGCGTCCAAAGAGGGCAGGGCCTACGCCGCGTCTATCAACGCAGCCTACGTGGAGACCAGCGCCAAAACCGGCGACGGGGTGGGGCGTTTCTTTCGCTTTCTGGCAATAGCGGCTCACGCGCGTCGCTGAATCTAAAATGCCTCACCCCTGCTCGGCTGGGCATTCTGTGTAGGGCTGGTGTGGGCAAAATGTCGGTTGCGCGACCTCTCACGTTTACCCTCGGAGCTTTGTGTCGTTTCAGAAATGTGGTATAATGCCCATCGGGTCAGGCCAGCCCGATGTTTTTGTGTAGAGAATCTCCGAGGAGATTGAGCAACGTGTTACTCATACCCCGGAATTTCAGATGCGCTGGGTATACGAAGCGGCCTACCCGGGCAATTTGAAGATAAGGAGAGCCGAACTCGCGTGTTCAACCCATTCAATGCTTTATTGGGGCTCTTTTCGCTTGACATTGGCATCGACCTGGGCACGGCGAACACCCTGGTCCACGTGCGTGGCAAGGGCATTGTGATCAACGAGCCCTCGGTGGTGGCCATCGAAAAGCGTTCCAAGCGACCTCTCGCCATCGGGATCGAAGCCAAAGAGATGGTAGGGCGCACACCGGCCAATATCGTCGCCATCCGCCCCCTGCGCGACGGGGTGATTTCGGAATTTGAGATCACCCAGGCTATGATACGCCACTTCATCAAGAAGGTGCACGAACAATCTCTGTTCCCCATACCCAAGCCCCGAATCGTCATTGGCATCCCCAGCGGTGTGACTGAGGTGGAAAAGCGCGCTGTGCACGACGCGGCCATCGCCGCCGGTGCCCGCGAGGCCTATCTCATCGAAGAGCCAATGGCGGCTGCGATTGGCTCCAACCTGCCCGTCACCGAACCGCTGGGCAGTATGGTGATTGACATCGGGGGTGGCACCACCGAGGTGGCGATTTTCTCTCTGGAGGGCATCGTGGTCAGCCGCTCTATCCGGGTCGCCGGCGACGAGATGGACGAGGCCATCATTCAGTATGCTCGACAGAAATACAATTTGCTCATCGGTCAGCGGATGGCAGAACGGGCCAAAATCACCATTGGGTCGGCCTACCCCCTGCCCGAGGAGCAGACCATCACCCTGCGCGGACGGAATCTGGTCACCGGGCTGCCGGAGGCGGTCGAAGTGTCTAGCGTGGAGATCCGCGAAGCCCTGAGCGACGCGGTGGCGATTATTGTTGACACCGTTCGCAGCGCCCTCGACGAGACCCCGCCGGAGCTAATCGCCGACCTGATGGAAAACGGTATTGCCCTGGCAGGCGGCGGGGCCCTGTTGCAAGGTCTGGCCGAGCCGCTGTCGGAGGAGACCCGGATGCGTGTGTACGTGGCCGATGACCCGCTGACCTGCGTGGCCCGGGGCGCCGGCCTGGTCGTCGAGAGCCTGGACCGATACGGTCGGCTGCTGGCCAGCTTGCAGCGAGGCAGCACCAACCATCGCATCTAGTCTCCGCCCGGCCGAAGTGAGCGGCAATGCGCGCACAGAAACTATCAGCGGATTGAGCGGATTAAGCGGATTGTGCGAGATGAAATCAGCTTAATCCCTGATCCGCTGACTTTTTTCAGACACACTCTCGAGTGTGGCTAAATTTTGTAGTAGTGACGACTTTTAGTCGTTCCCAGCGACTGAAGTCACTACTACCTCCTACAGATTTTAGCCACACCCCATTCCCTCAGAGGGGGCATACGCGATCAAACGATTATGAGCCAAACGAGAACCCGTTGGCTGGCTATCGGTGTGGTGGGCGCGTTGCTTTTGCTGGGCCTGGCGCTGAGTCAGTTGGGCTACCTGCAACCGGTGCGTGGCGTGCCCCGGGCCTTGATGTCCCCCTTTCAGGCAGGGTTGACCAACCTCAGCGCCGACGTCAGCAACCTGGTGCGCAGCGCGCGCGATTTGCGAGACCTGCGCCAACGCAATGCTCAATTGCAGGCAGAGGTCAACCGTCTTTCGGTGGAAAACGCTCGCCTCATCGAGGTGGAGCGCGAAAACGAAAGGCTGCGCCAGCTCCTCAACTTTACCCGCAGCAATCCCTGGTACGATTACAAAGCGGCCGCCGTCGTCGGCCACAAAATTGGCGAAGATACCAGCAACTTACTCTTCTCCATCTTCATCGACGTAGGCGCCCGCGATGGCGTGGCCGTGGATATGCCGGTCATCACCGACCGGGGGCTGGTGGGACGGGTGGTGGCCGTTGGCCCCAACGTGGCCGAGGTGTTGTTGCTCATAGATCCGGCCAGCGCGGTGAACGCGCGGGTGCAGAACTCCCGCGTGACCGGCATCGTGCGGGGAAACATCGACGGTGGGCTGGTGATGGAACGCATCCCTCAGGGCGAAACGGTCAGCCCTGGCGACATCGTCTTGACCTCCGGACTGGGAGGCAACTTCCCCGACAAGCTGGTCATCGGTCAGATCACCGAGGTCTATCATCGAGACCCGGACATGTTCCAGAGCGCGCGCGTTCGCCCCACAGTGGATTTTGGCAAGCTGGAAGTGGTGCTCGTTATCACCACCTTCACCCCCACCGATTTTGAGCAGGAGTTACGGTCGATCCCCGGCAAGGAGGAGACCAATTAGCGGCTACCTGGGATTCGCCCTGTTGCTGGGCCTGACGCTGATACAATCCAGCGTTGGGCCGTTTCTTTCCGTCGCCGGCGTTCATCCCGACCTGGTGCTGATTGCCGTCGTCGGCTGGACACTTTTACGCGGGCCGGAGGAAGGGATGATGTGGGCCCTCGTCGGCGGGCTGTGCCTGGACCTGTTCTCGAACGGCCCCTTTGGGTTGATGACGATAGCCCTCGTCGTCACCAGCCTGCTGGCCAGGCTGGGATATGGCCTGGTCTTTGGCAGCTATATCATCCTGCCCCTGACCCTTGCCTTCCCATTGAGCCTGGCTTTTTACCTGACCTACACCCTGCTTCTCGACGTGTTCGGCAGGCCGGTTGCCTGGCTCCCTGCTCTGACCAATGTCATCTTGCCTGCCTCGCTGCTCAACGTCGCGGTGATGTTGGTCTTGCTCCCCCCCTTACGTTTGTTGCACCGATACACCGGCCGTGAAGAGATGAGTTGGTAGCGTAAAGGCAAGCGTTCGGCGGGGCAGCCTTGCGAAGGCCCCTTCGACGGGCTCAGGATGCCTTCGCTCGCTTTCCCGCTGAAAATGGGAAAGCCCTGGCAAAGTACAAAAGTATAGTTCCGTGTTCAAAATTTCTATGGTATAATTGTGCTATCCTGACACGTAATATGCAATTCAGGAGACTCAGGTGATTCCTCCTCACACCAGCCGGGTCGTTGAACTGAAGATACCCAGCGAACTGGGCTACGAACGAGTCGCTCGGGAGGCGGCTGCCACTGTGGCTCGCCGGCTGGGATTCTCGCCCGAACGCATCGAGGAACTGAAAACAGCGGTTGACGAAGCCTGTTCCAATGCCATCCGGCACGGCGGCAAGTCCGATGCCCGTATGAAAGTCATCGTTGTGTTGACGGCGGATGAGACCAAGTTGGATATTTTGGTGAAAGATCCCGGAATCGGCGACTCTCCCCCCAGCGAGGTCGTGGCCCCCGACATTCAGGCTCAGGTCGAAGGGCGAGATCCCAAAGGGGGACTGGGGTTGTGGCTCATCCGCCAGATGGTAGACGAAGCCTACTTTGTAGAGGACGAAGAGAGCGGGGGCAGTCAATTTCGAATGATCATCTACCGGGTGACTGGCGAAGGGACATCGGCCTTGAGCGACGTATCTCAGTCTGTGGTTGACGAGGGGACATTACCGGATGAATGGTGAGATTCGGGTAACGGTTCGCTTTGAGAAGGGTGCCACGATAATAGATCTGGCAGGAGATGTGACCACCTTTGCCGAAGAGGCAATTCATAAAGCGTATCAGGACGCCTCTTCCGATGGCGCTCGCAACATCATCTTCAATTTCCGTGAGGGTGATTATATCAACAGCGCAGGAATCGCCATATTGATCGGCATCGTGACCGAGGCGCGGAAGCGGGACCAACGATTGTTGATGACCGGCCTCAGCAGCCACTTTCAGAAAATCTTCCGTATGGTCGGGCTCACCCAGTACGCCGACCTTTACCCCACTTTGGAAGACGCGCTCGCCTCGCTCGACGTGGAGTATCAGGGAAACGAAACAGGCTGACCGTTGTTCCACCTCCCCGGTGTGCCAGAGTTTAGCTTTGGCACGCTAGAGATCCTCTCTCTTCATCACCTCGCGCAACACCTCGGTGGCGTAGCCCCCCGGCGGCAGGCGAAAGCTGACGATCAACCCGTCGTCCCAGCCAACCTGAACTTCGGTCAATGGGACGCGAAATGGCCGACGCCCTCCTTTCAGTCTGACCCCCGGCAACCGGAATTCCGCCAGAGAAAGCCCGGATTCCCTCAGCATATCTCGCTCTCGCTGGCCCGGTTTGCCCTCTGCCAGCAGTGACTTGGGGCCAAAGAGAGGTCCCGACGGGCTGATCTCGAAACGGTCGGCGCGTGGCTGCTCGATGGTCGGGTCCTCCACCACGAAAGCCGCCCCACTGGCGTGGATGAAGGCCACGTCTCCCTGTTCCAGGCGGTCAATCGTCTGGATGCGCTGTGCCAGCAATCGGTTGAACAGATATGATTGGTAGGCCGACACGAACAGTCGCCGCAGTTTTTTGCCGAGGACGCGCAACGCCTGTTCGGCGTCGCCACCGTGCTTCACCATCGCTGCCAGGACCCGGCGCTCTTCTGGCAGAGACGAGGGCCATCCTGCCAGGGCAGCGGTGAAATCGCCGGCGTCAAAAGCGGTGCGAGCGGCCTGCACCTCGGCCCGTTCTTCGGCCTGAGGGTGGCCCAGATACTCGTGAAGGAAGGCTTCCGCATCGCCCCGCAGCAAAGCCCACCCCAGCAGATGTGTGTTCCCACGCATGCCAAAGCGTTGCGCCCCAAAATAGTTGGGCACACCTCGACGGTGTAGTTCGTCCAGCACCGCTTCGACCGCCGGCAGCGACTCTCGACTCACCCCACGCACTCGAATGGTGAAATGATTCCCCGCCAGGTGTCCCATCTTCAGCTTGTTGCGGTGACGGCTGACCCACAAGATTTTGACGCCCGGCAGTCTGAGCTTTTCTACCCGCTCTGGTTCGACCCCGTCTATCGAGATCGTCTGGCGCGTCACCGCCCGCGCGTCTTTTAAGCCGGCGTAACCGATGGCCTTCGCCGGAACGCCCAGCCGTCGGGCTATCGCGTTCACCACCTGGTAGGTGGTGAGTCCTCGCTTCTCCAGGCGCACGTAAATGTGTTGCCCTTCACCGCTGGGTTCGTAAAGGGGTATCTCCTCGACGACGAAATCCTCTGGCTCAACCTTGATGCGACCGCCGATGCCGGGGTAGGCGTCGGTCAAAAAGGGTAGGGGGTCCATCGGGAATCTCCTGGTGGTGGGTCGGGTTCGACGGCCTGTGGCCCGACGGCCGCCTGTGGCTGACCGGCGCTGCCCCACACGCCGGGCACCTCCCGGTTGCAGTGGGAGCACCGCCCCCGGCCCAGGTGACAGGTGACCACGCTGAAGCCCCGGCGCTCGATGAGCAAGGTTCCGCAGTCGGGGCAGTAGGTGTTTTCCAGCCGGTGGCCCCAGACGTTGCCCAGGTACACGAACGCCAGGCCGGCC
Source organism: Chloroflexota bacterium (assembly GCA_024276515.1). Classification (GTDB taxonomy): domain Bacteria; phylum Chloroflexota; class Anaerolineae; order 4572-78; family NAK82; genus JAJRXB01. The sequence goes on along the minus strand of JAJRXB010000578.1, from coordinate 1,145 downwards.
TCTTTCCCAATCTGCCAGGCCCGTTCCAGGGTCTCTACCGGCGTGGGCGGGGCGGTGAAGCGGTAGGCCGGGTAGTAGCCGCTGACGTGCCAGGGAACGTCTGCTCCCAACTCGGTCACGATCCGTTCCGCGATGCCTTGCAGCACCACGTCCTGGTCGTTCACGCCGGGGATGACCAGGGTGGTGATCTCCAGGTGCAGGCCCAGCTCCCGTGCCCGCCGACAGTTGCGCCACACCTTCTCCACGTCAATCCCCTTGCAATAGCGTCGCACCGTCTGGGCATCGCCCTTCACGTCCACGTTCATCGCATCCAGCCCGGCTTCCACCAGCAGACTCAGCGCCTCGAGGGTCATGTAGCCGTTGGTGACGTAAGTGTTGTATAGGCCCCGGTCGCGGGCCAGCCGGAACACGTCCAGGGACCACTCCAGGGAGAGGGTGGGTTCGTTGAAGCTAATGGAGGTGCCCTGGCAACCCCGGTTGATCGCCTCGGAGACGAAAGCTTCCGGCGACAGGTAGCGGCCCTGGTCGGGGGTGGCCTTGCTGATGTGGTAGTTTTGGCACCAGGGACAACCGAAGTTGCACGACCAGGCGCCACTGGTGAGGGCGCGGGTGCCCGGGTAGAAGTGGTAGAGGGGTTTCTTCTCGATAGGGTTGGCGGAAAGGGAGGAGACCGCCCCGTAGACGAGAGTCAGCAAAGTGCCAGCCTGGTGGCGTCGAGTTCGGCACCAGCCGAGCCCGCCGGGGACGATCTCGCACCGCCGCTCGCAGGTCAGGCAGCGAATCCGCCGGTCGGTGGGTTCTTGCAGCCGTGCTGGCCGGATGAACCGGGCTGAAAGTGGCTGATCGAGACCACTCATATTGGCACTCTAATGGTTTTTAACAAACAAAATCGGTAACAGGGGTAGTAGACCCTATGCGTCCGTCTCAGGGCGAACCTGCGTGTTCGCCCCTACATTTCTGGCGTTTTTTGTAGCCCGCCCCGGCGGGCCGGGGGGGCAGACCTGTGTAGGGCAATCGCATCTAAATTCGAGTTTGGCCCCAAACCGTCATTCTGCCCGCACCTGCGATGGGGCAGGTGAGCGACGAGGGGGGAATCGCCCCGGAATAGGGATTCCGGGGCTACGAGATGGGGCGATGAGCATCCC
>JAJRXB010000577.1 GCA_024276515.1 Chloroflexota bacterium | reverse complement strand
GTAGTCATCCTGAGCTTGTCGAAGGATGACGGGTTGGAGCGAGCCCCGCACCCTTCGACAAGCTCAGGGTGCTACCCTCAAGCTCAGGGTGCTACCCTCAAGCTCAGGGTGCTACCCTCAAGCTCAGGGTGCTACTCTGCACCTTCTGACCTCCAGTAGAGAAAGAGGTCCAACTTGGTCAGTGCACAGAACCGGGTTGCCGCTATGGGCGACTTCGACCGCCTGCGCAAACGGGCGGTCATCCAGGAGTTGTTGGCAGGGCTCACCAAAGCCCCGTTGGATTTGCTCTCCTACGAGGAAGTGCGCGACAAACTGCGTCTTCAGGGAGAGATTTACCGGGGTTTGCAAGAGATCCCTCTGGACAAAATTGTGGGCAGCGTCGGGCGTTACCGGGACTTCACCCGCACCTTTTTGCCCCGCAGCAGCGTAGACCGGAGGCGGTGGGCCCAGGTGAAGGCGCTGGCAGAGGGGCTGGAAGGCTGGCCGCCCATCGAGGTCTTTCAGGTTGGCGACGTTTACTTTGTGAAAGACGGCAACCACCGCGTGTCGGTGGCGCGGGACCTGGGGATGAAAACCATCCAGGCCTACGTGACCGAGTGCAAATCCCCGGTGCCGCTGGACGCCAACCTGACGCCGATGCAACTCATCATCAAAGCCGACTACGCCGATTTTTTGGAACGCACGCACCTGGACAAACTACGCCCCGACCAGCGCATCGAATTCACCGTGCCGGGACGCTACCAGGATTTGCTGGCTCACATCGTGGCCCATCAACATTTCCTTGAGCAACAACGGGGTCGGCCAGTGCCCTGGGAGGAGGCGGTGACCAGTTGGTACGACACCGTGTATCTGCCGCTGGTCCGTCTGATCAAAGAGAAGGGCCTGCTCAAACAATTCCCTCACCGCACCGAAGCCGACCTCTACGCCTGGGTAACTCGCCACGAAATGGAACTGCGCCAGCTTTACAACGTCCCCGATGTGGACGACGAGGTGGTGGTGGACGACTTTGCCGAACTCTACAGCGAACGCCCGCTCATCGCCCAACTCAAGGCGATTCAGCGGGCCCTTCGCAAGCTGTTTCGCCGCAAGCGGCCCGGATGACGCAAAACGTGATGCGCGGTGCGTTACGGAACACGAAACACGCATTCACGTTTCACGCTTCACGTTTCACACATCACCTCCTACGCTTTTGAGGTAATGATGAGTTTTGCACACTGCTCTCTGTGCGGAACCGAATCCCGGCTGATCATCGAGCACCTGGGCATATGCGGCGAGTGCATCCGCGCCCGTTTCGACCAGGCACGCCCCCGCACGCAGGCAGCCCACGCCGAAACCCGTCGCGCCTTTGGCCTGCCCGAAACGCCGCCGCGCACCGCCGACGGCATCCCCTGCTCGCTGTGCAGCCGGGGCTGTCGCATCGGGCCGGGGGAGCGGGGCTATTGCGGGTTGCGCCTGAATCGTGACGGACGCCTGCACCACCTGGCCGGCACGCCGACCCGGGGCGTGCTCCACTGGTATCGAGACCCGTTGCCCACCAACTGCGTCGCCGACTGGGTGTGCGCCGGGCATCGGCGCTACGGCTATCACAACCTGGCCGTGTTCTACGCCAGTTGCACCCTGAATTGTCTCTACTGCCAGAACTGGCACTTCCGACAGGTGGACCCGGCGGCCAGCGATGGGCTGAGCGCGCGCGAACTGGCCGATTGTGCCAACGCCCGCACCTTTTGCGTGTGCTACTTCGGCGGCGACCCGGCCAGCCAGATGCCGCACGCGCTGGCCTCGGCGCGGTATCTGGCCGAGCGCGGAGTGGTCGTCTGCTGGGAGACGGCCGGCACGCAACACCCCAAGCTGATGGATCGAGCCGTGCAACTGTCGCTGGAGACGGGGGGCACCGTCAAGTTCGATCTGAAAGCCTTCGACGAGGGGCTGCACGTGGCCCTGACCGGCGCCAGCAACCGGCGCACGCTGGACAACTTCGTCCGCGCCGCCGCTCGCTTCGCCGAGCGACCGGAGCCGCCGCTGGTGGTGGCCAGCACGCTGCTGGTGCCCGGATACGTGACGCCAGACGAGGTGGGGCGCATCGCCCGTTTCATCGCCGAGGTCAATCCCCACGTCCCCTACGCACTGCTCGGCTTCGCTCCGAATTTCTACGTCCCGGACCTGCCGCGCACGTCGGCGGGCCACGCCGAGGTAGCCCTGGAGGCAGCCCGTGCCGCCGGGTTGACCAACGTCCGCATCGGCAATCGTCATCTCCTGTCGCGGGACTATTGAATGGCGTGAAGCGTGTTGCGTATTGCGTGTTATGTTACGCAACACGCAACACGGAATAGTTGGAGGAAGCTATGGCAACCATACCCAAAGAGCACATCGTTCGCGCTCACGTGTTCGTCTCCGGCCGGGTGCAGGGCGTGAACTTTCGCTGGTACACGCAGCGCAAAGCCCAGGAACTGGGGCTGACCGGCTGGGTACGCAATTTATGGGATGGCCGTGTGGAAGCGGTCTTTGAGGGAGAAGAGAAGGTCGTTCGGAAGGCAGTGGATTGGTGTCACGTCGGCGCACCCTCAGCGCGGGTGGAGAAGGTTGAGGTCAGCTACGAGGAACCGACCGGCGAGTTCAGCCGCTTTCGCATCACCTGGTAACGTGGGGATTGGAGATTGGAGATTGGGGATTGGGGATTGCCTGCCCTGGCGGATAGGCCAGGGGGGATTGGGGATTGGTGGAATATTATGCCGGAGACGTTAGCGCCCGACGACCGTAAGCGAATATTGATCCTGACGGCCGACGCCGGGTTTGGACATCGCAGCGCGGCCCTGGCCATCGAGGCAGCGATGCAGGAGCGATACGGCGACCGTTGCACTGCCACGGTCATCAATCCTCTGCACGAGGCCGGGTCGCCTGCCATCCTGAAAACAGCCGCCGAAGAGCACTACGACGAATGGGTGCAAAACGCTCCCGGCCTCTACGAGCTCAGCTATCGCGTCAGCGACGCCATCGCGGCCACGGCCATCATCGAGCAAGTCTCCTCGGTGCTGCTGCACAACGTGCTGAAAGGTCTCCTGGCCCGGCACGAGCCCGACGTGGTGGTCTCCACCTACCCATTCTATCTGGAGCCGCTCAACTTCGTCTTCGACCGGGTGGGAAAGGCGGTGCCGCTGGTCAGCGTGATCACCGACCTGGTGACGGTGCACACCCTTTGGTTCAACCCCCGGGTAGACCTGTGCCTGGTGCCGACGGAGCAGGCGCGTGAGAAGGCCCTGCGCAGTGGCGTGCCGGCCGACCGGGTTTACGTCACCGGGCTGCCGGTACATCCTCGCTTCGGCGCCGAAACCCGCCCGCCGACCGAAATCCGCGCCGATCTGGGATGGCAGAGGGACCTGCCGACGGCGCTCATCGTGGGCGGCACGCGGGTGGCCAACGTCCCCCAAATCGCCCGTCTCATCGACCGCGCCGAACCGGAGGTGCAACTGGCGATTGTGACCGGTGGCGACGAAGCCTTGCACGCTCAGCTTGCCGCCGAGACCTGGCGTGGCGAGGTGCACGTCTATGGCTTTGCAAAGAGTATGCCGGCCCTGATCCACGCCAGCGACCTGGTGATCACCAAAGCGGGTGGGCTGATTGTGAGCGAGACGCTGGCCTGCGGGCGTCCTCTCATCTTGTGCAGCGCCATCTCGGGCCAGGAGACGGGCAACGTGGAATACGTCACCTCGGCGGGCGCCGGCGATTGGGCCCCCACCCCACCCGAGGTGCTGGACTGCCTGAGGCACTGGCTGGCCTCCAACGGCAAACTGTTGGCCGAACGCACCGCCAATGCCCGCCGGGCGGGTCGTCCCCAGGCGGTATACAATGTGGTAGAGCTGGTCTGGGAACTGGCAGAGACCGGCCCCCGACCGATCTCTCGTGAGTTGAGCCTGCGTAGCGCTGCACGACTGCCGCTCAGGGCCAGCGCGCAAGTCTCGCGGGCCATCGACCGCCTGGAGCAAGAACTGCGCGACGTCACCGACGCCGAACTGACACGTCTGGCAATGTGGTGCATCAGCCAGATCGAGACAGAGGCCGACCTGGAACGAATCGCCGAGGCGTTGAGCGAGCGAATCAGCGAGTCAGCGAAACTGCGAATCGGCGAATCGGCGAGTCAGCAAATCGGATAGTCTCCCCGTTAAGCGTTGATGATGTTGGGGAGAGGGAGGGCTTTGCCCTCTCCCTCCCCCCAACCCACCACAAGTAGGAGCAAGTAGGAGGATGAGGAAATGGAACTCACAACCGTTACCATCGAAAAGCCGGAGATGATCAATTTCATCCTGGGCCAAACTCACTTCATCAAGTCGGTCGAAGACCTGCACGAGGCGATGGTCACTGCCGTGCCGGGCATCAAGTTTGGCCTGGCCTTTTGCGAGGCTTCCGGGGCCTGCCTGGTCCGCTGGACGGGCACCGACGAGGCGATGATCGAGCTGGCCCAGAAAAACGCGATGGCGCTGTCGGCCGGTCACAGCTTCATCATCTTCCTGGCCGAGGGCTTCTATCCCATCAACGTGCTGAATGCGGTCAAGAGGGTGCCGGAGGTCTGCCGCATCTTCTGCGCCACCGCCAACCCCACCCAGGTCATCGTCGCCGAAACGGAGCAGGGACGGGCCATTTTGGGCGTGGTGGATGGGTTCAAACCCAAAGGAGTCGAAGGGGACGAAGGTATCGCCTGGCGCAAGAATTTTCTGCGGCAAATTGGCTACAAGCTGGGGTGAGGCGGGCGATCATCAGAGTTGTTCCTAAATAAATGGGCTGAGGCGACAGTCACTTTTGGCACAACTATCAGGTCAGAATTTGAAAGATCCCCCCGTTTTTTGCGCCAGTTCAAGTGACTGTCACCTGCTTTTGCTTAAAAGGGAACAACTCTATCTCTTTTCGATCAAATAGCCAAAGCCGATGGTCACTGCAGGAAAAATAAGATACGTCAGACCGATGTCCATCATATAATCCGCAAAAGTCATCTTCATCGGCCCCCACATGAACATCAGCAGGTCCAGCGCCAGACTGATCGCAAACCAGATGACACCCAGCAGCACACCCTCTTTGAGAAGCCCTGCCTCTAACTTCCTGAAATACAGAATCGAGAAGAACACGACACACAGGGTCAGGACCACCGGCATGATCGATTCAAAGAGCGCAGGTGAGGAAGTTTTGATGGGGAATATCAGGATTGCGACTGCAAATGGAATCAGCCAGAGTAGAAAGCCATAGAGCAAGACTGCTTTGAGTGATTTCACGGTGATTACCTCCGTTCTTCTGGGGAGACTTCTCGGAAAATCAGCAGGGTTGTTCCTGAATAAAGTGACCGGCACTTTTGTCGCCATTTCTAGCATCATTGTGGCAAAGAAGAGCTTTCCAGCAGATGTTTAAGTGTCGGTCACTTGGTCGTTGCTTAAAAGGGAGCAACTCTAGCGTTCAGCGGGGCAGCCTTGCGAAGGTTCCAAGAGGGGTCTTCGTGATGGTCATACGCCCTAAATAGGGAGCGGTTTTGCTTTCCAAAAGCATTTCCGAACCTTCGCAAGGCTTCGCCGCAGGAGGGGCAAGGCATGCCTTACCCCTACCCCCTGCACCTGATCACACCTTCTCCACCGGGAATTGTACCTCGGTCACGTACTCGGCCGGGTCACCCGCCACGTGATCGGAATAACCAATAGCTTCCGCGTCGCCGTAGTCATTGTCCGGGCAGCGCAGGTAAACCTCCCGGTTGGGGCCGACGATGCGATAGCCGCTGGCCTCGATCCAGGCCATCAGGGCGGTGTAAGCCTGGCCGATGGTGTCGTAGCTCCCCTGGTGGACCACGCAGGCCATCGTCTCAGCGCCCGGCAGCTCGCGGACTCTCACCCGCCCGTCCTCAGGCAGCGGAGCAGCCACCGGCGTGGCCGTCTCCACGTCCACGTCTCGTTCGCGGTATTCGGTGTCGTAGTAGATGGTCAGTGAAGGGCCGGCTACCCTGGCCCCGTGCCGCGCCAGATAGCCGGCCAACTCGCCCCAGAGGGGGCCCTGGTCACCATAGGTGGGAACTGTGTCACGTATGGCGACGACTGTTTGCGGTTCAACTCTCTTGAGCACCACTTCGTAAGCTGGCATTTTGCCCTCCTGCTCGATTTGCCTCAGCCGCGCCTCTACCCGCGCCAGCCGCGCCCCTTCTTCCTCCAGCCGTTGCTCAATCTCTGCATGCTTCAAGCGCAGCATCCCCCGGATTTGAGCCGCTGGCAGATCATCGTCCAGCAACCGGCCGATCTGCTCCAGCGAGAGACGCAGGTCCTTCAGGGCCAGGATGCGATTGAGCCGGGGCAACTGATCCGCCGAGTAGTAGCGATAGCCGGTGAAGCGGTCCACCCGGGCCGGCTTGAGCAACCCGATCTCGTCGTAGTAGCGCAGCGTCTTCACCGACACCTGGCTGAGTTTTGAGAATTCGCCGATTTTGAACATATTCTCTCTCCGCGCGCGACGGTCCTCCGAAGGCCTTCCCCCATAGTATACACCCTCCCGTGGGGGGAGAGTCAAGGGGAACCTGGGCTGAGAATCTAACAAAACCTTGAAACGGCAATGGTTCTATGATATACTTTTGTTATGCTTTTTGCAATTCGGAAGTGACGTAAGGAAGAGATTCTTCGCCTCCGCTGCACTCCGGCTCAGAATGACAACTTACGGTGGTGCTAACCTTTGAAAAATCTGTACCATTCCGCTCCATCTGCTAAATCCGCTGACCTCTTTCGGTGGCGTCTTTTAGGGAGACGACAGGTGTGTCTCGTTTCTATGCCTCATTTCAAAACCTTCGCAAGGCCGCCCCGCTGAACGCTTACCTGCCCCTGAAAGGAGGAGCGAAAAATGAACGACCAAAATCACAACCTGCGCTCCCAGCGTGTGAACTGGGCATTCTGGGGGGTGGGACTGGGCTCGCTGGTCTGGCTGCTGCTGCGCAGCGGCACCAAACTCCGCCGGCTGACCTACCCCTGCCAGCGAGCGGCCCTGGTCAGCAGCCTGGGATTCCTGGGCTACCTGTTGTCGCTGCTGGGGACGGTGGACCTCTATCGTCGCCTCAAGCGGAAGGCCACGCTGACCGGCGTCCTCCTGTTCGTCCTGGCGCTGCTGGTCACCTCGGGTCTGCAGGGCAGCAGCGTCGTCCCGCCGGGGACCGCCCGCGCCAGCCTCCCCCTGCCGACGTGGACCAGCCCCGGTGCCATCTCCGACGTGTTCGTCGTGCCCAACGTGCCGGTGCCGCCGTGCAGCCTCGACGGCGGGGCGCTGCCGGCGACACCCCCCTGCAACGATCCCGAAACCGCCCTGCACGACGACGGCGTGGACGCCCTGGTCGACCTGATGGAATCGCAGGGCACGTACTTTTATCAAACCACCGCCCACCCGGATGGCATCGTGGGCGCCAACGACGTGGTGGTCATCAAGATCAACAACCAATGGGGCCACATGGGATACGCCAACGGTCGCGGTCGCCTGGCCACCAACAACGACGTCCTCAAGGGACTCATCTGGCGTATTTTGCAACACCCCGAGGGCTTCGGCGGTGAGGGACTGTCTATGTGGCTGCGCATCGAGACCGGCGAAGAGGTGAGCGTGCTGCTCTTCTCCGGGGAACCCCAGGCGGCAACACCCTTCGAGGCCTGGTTCGAGATTTCGCCGGAAGACGCAGATCCCTCAGGCTGGATTCTGATCGAACTGCCCTGGGACCACTTCTCCAGGGCCGACTGGGCGGACGAAGGTGGCCTGTTCGAGTTGGACCTCTCGCGGATGGTCGGCATTGGGTTGAGCTTTGCCACCCCCGACGACTCGCAGGCCGAGAGCAGCGTGTGGGTGGACGACGTCCGGCTCCTGAGCGAATCACCCCAGCCGGCCCCGACCGAAGCCGCGCCGCCCGCGCCCGCCACTCCGACCACCCCACCGCCGGCCACCGCCACTCCCACGGCCACCGCCGCGCCGGTGGCCGCCGCCCTCACCCTCGAGGCCCCGACGACCCCATCCCCACCCCCTCCGACGCCACCCGAAAAGGAAGGCGAGAGCAGAGGTCTCTGCCCGATAAGCATCGGCCTGGCGCTGGCCGGGCTGGTGTTGGCCGGAAAAGGCATGGCAAAGCCCAAATAGCGTGCACAACCTCCCGCAGGTTGGTGAAAGCCGGGGGAGACTTTGCACGGGGAGTAAAGGAATGGGTTGGGAGGAAGGTGGTCGCTCCGTTAAGCGTTGGTGCCGGTACAACCCGGCGCACGCCACCGAGGTTCAGGTGACAGTCACTTCCTCCCTCACAGTCCCCCTTCCCCCGCCGGTCGAAATCTGTTATAATTTCATCAGATACAGACCCCGGATGCTACAGGCGAAGCCACGGTGGGCATCGCCCCGGTGAAAGGAATACCCCAATGGCCCATTCCCTGGCCCAGACGGCCCAACTCACCTGCCCCGGCTGCGGGCAGACCTTTGAGACAGAAGTTTGGCTCGTCGTAGACGCCGCCGAACGGCCCGATTTATTCGACCGCCTCCGCGCCGGCCGCCTGCACACCCTGCCCTGCCCCCACTGCGGCCACGAAGGAGAAGTGGACGCCCCCCTGCTCCTTTACCGCCCCGGCCAGGAACCGCCCTTGCTCTTCTCCCCCGCCCAGCAGACCGCCGCCGAAGAAGACCGGGAACAGGCCCAGGCCCTCCTGGGCCTGCTGCGCGAGGCCCTGGGCGACGCCTGGCGGGACGGGTGGTTGGAGGAACTGCCGGTGGTCCCCCGCCCGATGCTCTCGCTGGCCCTGGCCGACGACCCCGAAGCCGCCCTGCAACAGATGGCCCAAGCAGCCGCGCAGGCCCTGGAACAACTGCGCCGGGAAGACCCGGAAACGTACCGGCAACTGGAAGAAGCGGCCCGGCAGATGGCGGAGGCAGCCGCGCAGGCCAACCCGCTTTTGCAAACGATACGGCAGTTTGTCGAAGCGGATACCTGGCTGGAATCCTACCGCTTTGCCCAGGAACACCCGGAACTGCTGGAAGAGGAGGCAGATGCGCTGTTGGCCGGGCTGGTGGAGGCAGCGCAGGAAGCGGGTGACGAAAACGCCCAACGCATTCTTGCCGAACACCTGACCCTCCTGCGCCGCTGTCGGGAGGTGGGTGTGGCCCGCGCCTTTGCCGAGAAGATGCTGCCGCCGGAGGCCCTGGAAGCGGCCCAGGCTGCTGGCCTGACGCCGGAGCAGGCGCTGGAGGCTCAAGCCGTCCTGCAACAACAAGGCCCCATCGGGCAGGCGGTGTGGCAGTTTCTCCAGGCCGAAGACGACGCCCGGGCCGAAGCCCTGCTGGCCGCCCAGGCCGACCTGCTGCTGACCTGGGACGCGGGCAACCTGATGC
>JAJRXB010000576.1 GCA_024276515.1 Chloroflexota bacterium | reverse complement strand
CTCAATCCCCGTTCCTGAGCGCGCAAGATGAGGAAGGCGTCCGACGAATTGCCCAGGGTGAAGAGGACGATGATGAAGAGAAAGCCCTTGAAGCGGACGTCGAAATCCCGCAGCGACAGACGGGGTGGGCGACGTTCGCCCGCCGTTACCGGCACGTCTCGCGCGCCCAGGGTCAACACCAGCACCGCCAGCGCCGCCGGGACGATGCTGAACAGCACCACCATCTGAAAGGTGGGCCGGGCGAGAGCCAAACTGCCCCCCTGCGCCGCCCAAACCACGGCCAGAGCGATCAGCAGCCCGACGACCGCGCCGGCCGTGTCCCCCGCCCGGTGCAGGCCAAAAGCCAGTCCTCGTTGCCGCTGGTCAATGCTGTCGGCGACCAATGCATCCCGGGGCGCGGTGCGGATCCCTTTGCCCACCCGGTCGGCAAAACGCACGGCCAGCACCCAGCCCCAGGTCGTGGCAAAATACAAAAAGGGCTTGGCCAGGGTAGACAGGCCATAGCCGGCTACCGTCAGCCACTTGCGCTGGCCCAGCCGGTCGCTCAGCCAGCCAGAGGAGACTTTGAGCAGGCTGGCCGTCGTCTCGGCGACTCCCTCAATCAGCCCGATGATGCCGGTCCGCACTCCCAGCACGTTGGCCAGGAAGAGGGGGATGAGATTGATGATCATCTCGCTGGAAATGTCGGTCAGAAAGCTGGTGGCGGTGACCACCCACACGTTGCGCGGCAGGTCGCGCAGACTGGCTTTTTGTCTCTGTGTGGCAACAGACATCGTGTCCTCCTTTGAATGGGTTGGGTGTGCTTCGAGTTGAGGCTCTGTGTCAGGCATCGTCTGCCTCGCCCATAATCTCGCCGGCCAGTTCGGCCACCTTTGCCCGCGCCTCGGCCAGCGCGGCCGCCCCCCGTGCCGTGAGACGATAATAGCGGCGGACTCTCCCCCTCACCACCCGCTTCTCGCTGACCAGGTATCCCTGTTCTTCCAGGCCGTGCAGGGTGGGATAAAGGGTGCCGGGACTGAGCTTGTAGCCGTGCCGGGCCAACTCCTCGATGAGCCACAGGCCGTAAACGGGCTCCTGCCCGGCGTGGTGTAAAATGTGAAGCTTGATGAAGCCGAGAAATAAACTGCGCAACACCTGTTTCCCTCCTTTGCTATCGAATGTCGTTATCGGAGAGCGATATTGTAACACACAAAGTGAGGCCCGTCAAAGAGGAGGTTATCAACGGATGAAGTAGCGGATGAGCGGATCCACGCTTGCGCGAAAAGAGACGTCCGCTCCCTGCTGAGATTGGGGGATGGGGGGATTTTCCTGATTTTCTTCCCCTAACCCCTCATCCCGGCCCTGCGCGGATGAAACCTTTTCCCTCGTGTTGCATCAAAACGTATGGTCTTGCGCCTTGCGTCGTTCATCAAACCGGCCAATGAAACAAACGACTCAGGATACGTCCGAACTCAAGCTTCAAGTGTCTCTATCGCCAGGTCGGCCATCGGAACAGCCGGCAGTGGACACTTCGGAATGGAGCAAAGGCGTCTGTCCCAACTGCGGTTACGCCGGGGCCGACGTCGACTCCGAGGGCGTGCTCTGGTGTCCCGCCTGTGGTTATTCCAAAAAGGGCTGCTACACCTGATGAGCCTCGCCCGGAGGCGTGTCCTCCGCGCGGCGGCACAATAAGAACTTTTGGAGGTTACTGCTATGCCATTACTCAGAGAAGAGGACCGACAGCATCTCATCAAAGAGTTTGAAGGACTACAAAACCCGGTAAAGCTCCTCATGTTTACCCAGGAGTTGGAATGTCAGTACTGCCGCGAAACTCGCATGATCGCCGAGGAAGTAGCCAATCTCTCGGATGCCATCTCTGTAGAAGTTTACAACTTCGTCACCGACGAAGAAGTGGCCCAACAGTACGGCATCGACAAGATCCCGGCCATCGCCATTCTGCGGGATGGCGACGAACCTAAGGACTATGGCATTCGCTACTTCGGCATTCCATCCGGCTACGAATTCAGCTCTCTCATCGAAGATGTGATGATGGTCTCGCACGGGGAATCCGGCCTGTCGGAAGCCACCAGGTCGCTGGTGGCCGGGTTGACCAGGCCGGTTCACCTGCAAGTCTTCGTCACCCCTACCTGACCATATTGCCCCCGGGCCGTGCGCCTGGCTCACCAACTGGCTTTGGAGAGCGACCTCATTCGGGCTGATATGGTTGAGGCCATCGAGTTTCCGCACCTGTCTATGAAGTACCAGGTGCAGGGTGTACCACGCACCGTCATCAATGAGACGGTTCACGTTGAAGGTGCCGTCCCCGAACCCATGCTGATGGCAAGATTCAAAGAGGCGATAAGCTGACCTGTAACTGCAGCTTTTCGGCAAGCGTTCACCCCTCCCCGACAGGGCTTATCATTACCCACATCTCGCCTTGCTGACGTCCGCCCCGAGCTAAAGCTCAGGGCTAATAGCCCAAGCACGTTGAAACGTGCTGCTTTTGCCCAGAAGCGTGAGGGAAGCAGTCGGCTTTAGCCGACTTTAGCTATTAGCCTGCGGATTTATTCGCAGCAAAAAGCGGCCGGAACGACATGTGGGTAATACATAGCCCTGCGAGGGAGGGGAAACGCTCTCACCCCTGATCCGATGCCGGCAACAACACCACCCCCGCCGGATCCAGCGACACCGTCACCCGGTCGCCCGGCTCGACGGGTAGCGCGCCGACGACCGTCAGTTCAAACGTGAGAGGCGGCCCCACTTCCGGCTGAACGCGCACCCGATAACGCCCGCCCCGGAAAGAGCGGGCGGTCAGCCGCCCGCGAATGATGCTCCTGTCCTCCCGAGACGCGCCGTCGGCTGCCAGGCTGGCCGCTTCGGGCCGGATCAACACGCTCACCCGGTCGCCGGGCCGATGGTCGTCGGTGGTGGCCGCGATTTCGCCCCAGGCCGAGACCACCCGCCCTGGGGCGACCACTGTCCCCTCCGCCAGGTTGGTCAGACCCAGGAAGCGGGCCACGAAGGGAGTCGCCGGGCAGCAGTAGATCGCCTCCGGCGGGCCGATTTGCTCCACGCGGCCGGCGTTCATCACCACCGCCCGGTCGGCGATGGCGAAGGCTTCGGCCTGGTCGTGGGTGACGTACAGGGCAGTGACCCCCACGCTTTTCAGGATGTCGCGCACTTCGGTCATCAGCCGTTCGCGCAGCGCCCGGTCCAGCGAGCCGAGGGGCTCGTCGAGCATCAGCAGCCGGGGGCGGGGGGCCAGGCTGCGGGCCAGCGCCACCCGCTGCGCCTCCCCGCCGGAGAGTTCGTTCACACTCCGCTGCTCAAACCCCTGCAATCCTACCAGCGTCAGCACCTCCCGCACTCGCTCCTCGACCTCGGCCTCGCTCTGACCTCTCATCCTCAACCCAAAAGCCACGTTGTCGAACACGTTTTTGTGGGGGAAGAGGGCATAGTCCTGGAACATCAGGCCAAAATCGCGCTGGTGAGGCGGCACCGGGCCGAGGTCTTGCCCTTCAAAGAGCACCTGCCCGGCGTCGGGCGTCTCCAGCCCGGCGATGATGCGCAGCAGCGTCGTCTTGCCACAGCCCGACGGGCCCAGCAGGCAGACGATTTCCCCCTCGGCCACGTCGAAGCTCACCTCGCGCAGCGCAGGCGTATCGGCAAAAGTTTTGGAGACGTTGAGAATCTCAAGTAGCATTTTGGTTGACAGATACGCTCAAATGTGTCAAAATCAAAATAGACAATGCTCTGTTCTCAAGCGTAGTACAAACCCCCTGGTTTGTCAACGATTGAACTGGTCAATACCGATGCGATCTGACACGCAAAACTGGATCGAGATGGCAGAATACGATCTGGAGACGGCCCGGCATATGCTTGTCACGGGCCGGTATCTCTACGTCGTGTTCATGTGCCATCTAGCCCTGGAAAAGATGCTCAAGGCTCACGTGACGGAAGTCACTCAGGCTGTTCCACCCAGGTCTCACGACTTGATTTTTCTGATCCGCAAGAGCAACCTGGACCTGCCTCAATCTTACCTGGAATTCGTCGGCAAGATCAACAACGTCAGCATCCCGACCCGCTATCCCGCCGACCTGCAACGGGCGCTCCGTGAGTACACGAAGGATGTGGTCCGCCATTACCTGGAGCAAACAGAGGAAGTGCTGCAATGGCTCAAGCGACACCCGAACTTACAGCCATAATTGAGCGATTCCGGCAGGCGCTAGAGGAGGCCGGCATCCATTGCGAGCAGGTATTGCTTTACGGCTCGCAAAGGTGGGACACAGCCACAGAAGGGAGTGATATTGACTTGATCGTTGTTTCCCCCGACTGGGCCCCATACAGTTGGCGAGAGCGGTCGGAGCTATTGGGGGTGATAGCTGCCCGGTTGCTGGAGCCGATCCAGGCCCAGGGCTGGACACCTCAGGAGATCGCCGATCGACAAATAGGGACGTTTTGGCAAGAGATATTGGAAAAGGAAGCTGTGCCCACGTGAGATAGATTGCAGTGGATACTGGGCGAGAGCCCGCGCCGGGAATGGGATTCCGGGGCGATGCTAGAATTCCCCCACCTCCCCCACCCGAAAGCGTTCAATCGCCACCATCCCCACGGCGCAGACCAGCATCAACAAGGTGCTCATGGCCAACGCCTGGCCGTAGTTCAGCGTGCCCGGCTGTCCCAGGAAACGATAGATGGCGACCGGCATGGTCGGCGTTTGGGGGCGGGCGATGAGGGCCGTCGCCCCAAACTCGCCCATGCTGATGGTGAAGGCGAAGACGGCGCCCACCAGTAGCGCCCGGCCCACGATGGGCAGGTCTACCTCGCGCCACACCCGCAACGGACCGGCCCCCAGCACCGACGCCGCCTCGCGCAGCGACGGCTTGATGCCGCGCAGCGCGGGCAGCAGGCTGCGCACCACGAAGGGAAAGGCCACCAGCGTGTGCGCCAGCGGCACCAGCAACGGCGACGCCCGCAGGTTTAGCGGCGGCTCGTCCAGGGCGATGATGAATCCGAAGCCCAGCGTCACCGCCGACGTGCCCAGCGGCAGCATCAGCAACGGGTCGAAGAGGGCCTGCAGCCGGCGCACGTTCCGCCGTCGCCCCGGCCGGGCCAGCAGGCTGGCGCTGATCAACCCCAGCCCCAGCGCCAGGGCCACCGTGACGGCGGCGAACCCCACCGAGTTGACCACGGCCTGAATCGGCGGCACGTAGAGAATCGAATCGCGCCGGTTGACGAACAGCTCGGCGTAGTAGCGTGCCCCGAATCCTCCCTCCAGCGTGAACGAACGCTCCACCAGCGCCAGCAGCGGCGAGAGCAGCAGCCCCATCATCAGCGCCACGTTGCCCCCCACGATGAGCCGGTCACGCCGGCTGGTCACACGTCGCTGGGTGTGTCGGCGGGGCCGGGGGTCGAGAGGGACGGCGGTCCGCGCCTGCAGACGGGTGTAGGCCCACATCAGGGTGAAGGTGAAGAGAATCTGCACCACCGACAGCGCGGCCGCCAGCGGCAGGTTGAACAGGTTGACCGTTTGCCGGTAAATCTCCACCTCCAGCGTGGCGAAGCGGGGCCCGCCCAGGATCAGGATGACTCCAAAGCTGGTGAAGCAGAAGATGAAGACCAGCAACGCAGCGGCGGCGATGGCCGGGGCCAGCAGGGGGAGCGTCACCCCCCACAGCACGTCGCGGGGGCGGGCGCCCAGCACGCGGGCCGCCTCTTCGATCCGGGGGTTGAGGTGGGCCCAAAAGCCGCCCACGATGCGCAGCACCACCGTGTAGTTGTAAAAGACGTGGGCCAGCAGGATGATCCAGATGGTGTGTTGCAGGTCGATGGGTGGATGGTCCAGGCCCAGGAGAGTCATCAGGATCAGGTTCAGTCGGCCCCGGGGTCCCAGCCAGGCGGTGAAGGCGTTGGCGACCACCACCGTGGGCAGCACAAAGGGGATAGTCGTCAACGCCTGCAACAGCGACTTGCCGCGAAACCGGTATCGGGCGAAGACGTAGGCCCCCGGCAGCGCCAGGATCACCGTCAACAGCGTCGAGACCGTCGCCTGCCAGACGGTGAACCAGAGGATGCGGGCGTAGTAGCTGCTGCTGACCAGCTTGCGCAGCGCGGACAGGTCCACCACTCCCTCCGGCGCGAAGCTGAGGGCAAAGATGGAGAGGAGGGGGTAGAAGAAAAAGATCGCCAGGAAGAGGAGGGGGATAAGATACAGGAACCCTCCGAATACCCCTTGCTTTTTCGTAATGCCTACCCTATAATGGATTGTACCCGACACGTTTTCACCCCAGAGGGACGTTATGTCTCACGCGACTGTGGCTGATCCCGAAGAAGAGATCATCACCGAAATCGTCCGTACCATCACCGATTATTTGCATCCTGGCCGGATCATTTTGTTCGGTTCCAGAGCACGCGGCAAAGGTCAGCGATATTCGGATTTTGACATTGCCGTGGAGCGGGCGGAAATGGATCACCGCACCGAGCGACGGCTGAAGGAAGCCTTGGACGACAAACTTGGGATATTCATCATTGACCTGATCAACCTGGACAAAGTAGACCCTGAATTCAAAGCGTTGATACTACAACATAGTAAAGTGGTGTATGAGCGCTGACATCGCTTATTCGTTGACCAAATCGAAAACTTATCTTGCAGGTATATAGAGCAATCGCCACGCACCTGCTATCCTCAGAGGACAACGAGGTGTGGAGATGACCGTCCAAAGCACTCGAGTCGGCAGCCGGCCCCGGCCGGCACAATTGGCAGAATTGCCACCCCTTCAGCCCGGCGACCGCCTGTCCCGGGTAGAGTTCGAGCGGCGCTATCACGCCCATCCAGAAATCAAGAAAGCCGAACTTATTGAAGGAGTAGTCTACATGCCAACGCCCACACGCTTTGAGAAGCATAGCGAACCTCATGCGCGAATGATCACCTGGCTCGGCGTTTATGTCGCGGAGACGCCCGGCACTCGCCTGGCCGACAACGCGACCGTGCGTCTGGACTTTGAGAACGAAGTGCAACCCGACGCTCTGCTGCGCCTGGAGCCGGAACTTGGTGGCCGGTCGCGCATCACCGAGGACGACTACCTCGAAGGCCCGCCGGAACTGATCGTGGAAATCGCCGCCAGCAGCGCCGCCTACGACCTGCACGACAAGCGTCGCGTTTATGCGCGCAACGGGGTGCAGGAATATCTGGCCGTGCAAATGTACGAGGGACGCCTCGACTGGTTCGCCCTGCGTGAGGGAGTCTACGAGCCGCTGACGCCGGACGCCAACGGGGTGCTCCGCAGCGAAGTGTTCCCAGGGCTTTGGCTGGGACCGGCTGCCTTCTGGTCCGGCGACCTGGCGGCGATGCTGGCCGTGTTGCAAGAAGGGCTGGCTACTCCCGAACACGCTGCCTTCGTTGCCCGCTTGCAAGGGCAGGAGGCCGGGTAAGAGCGGGCCTGCTGGCTCGGTGGCTCGGTCAGGAGACCGGCCACAGCGAGAGTG
>JAJRXB010000575.1 GCA_024276515.1 Chloroflexota bacterium | reverse complement strand
CAACTCCTCCTATTCCACAACTGCCAGAATGTCACTTTCGCGCATGATGAGATATTTGGTTCCGTCGTGTTTGATCTCGGTGCCGGCGTATTTGGCGAAGAGAACCCGATCCCCTTTCTTCACGTCGAGGGGCTGTCGTTCACCTTTGTCGTTGCGAACGCCAGGTCCCACGGCCAGCACCTTGCCTTCTTGCGGTTTTTCTTTGGCGGTTTCCGGGAGGACGATGCCTGACGCAGTCGTTTCTTCTCGTTCAATCGGCTCAATCCAAACCCGGTCGCCCAGAGGACGCAACTTTAACTCTGCCATAGTTTGAACCTCCTTGGCTGCATATGGATTTGAATTTGCGTGGAAATTGCCTGGAAGGAGGAAAGCTGATTCCAGGCTAACCCCTATATACCTCAGGCACGTAAGAATCACGTTAGCGATGTGTTAGCGTTGCGTTAGAATCTGGTGGCGAGGGGGTAACCGATGCATAGCACTCCTGGAGGCCCGGCGGCCTAGCGTCCACCTCCGTGGACGCCACCAGCAGCGTCGGCGCAGGCCGACGCTCGGCCTGGAGCCTTCAGGGGCGACTTCAGTCGCTTTATCGCTGCGTTGGGGCAGGTGGCCGAGAGGACAGGTTGGTGGCAGACGATCATCAGCGGATAGGTAACGGATGAGCGGATGTCTCTCCTCGCGCCAGCGTGTGATCCGCTCATCCGCTACTCTATCCGTTGATCAGGGCCTTGTCAAAGTCGTCGAGCTACTGGTTGCGGCGGAAGCCTCTCGATAGCCGCTCCCCGTCTACTTAAATTGACAAAGCAAAGTGCCGGTGATAGAATAATAAACAACTGGCAGCCATTCAGCGTGGTGCCAGTGTTTTGGGCCGTTAGCTCAGTTGGTAGAGCACCTGCCTTTTAAGCAGGGTGTCGTGCGTTCGAGTCGCACACGGCCCATTTTTGTTGCTTGATACTACAATCGCACTTCCTCTTTTGAGGGGGCAGAAGGTGACTGTCACCTGGGGCATCTATGGTTGTAGTATTAAGGTGACAAATCTGAGGTGGTTGAGGTATAGTCCTATGCGTCCCCGTCTTGAGATCCTGTTTCCTCACTCCCGCGTGAGTGGACTCAAGCGCCTGCGCGATAAGGAATGGCAATCGTTGGTTGAGCGTGTGGCCGCCTTGCCAGAGACCCATCCCGACGCGCTCGCATTCTCGTATATGATGATTAAACTGTGCAACTGTTTGAGTTGCGATTTGGGTAGCTACAAGGCATCGCTGGGATGCAGCGTCTGCTCGCAGCGCACGATCAACGCGATCCGCGCCAGCGACAAGATGCTGCTCAAGCAATTCGAGAAGGCCAGAGATGAGGTGTTGGCTTACCTGAATCGCATCGGCGCCGGTGAAGAGATGGCCGCTTGATGCAATTGAGGGGCACGGGGCGAGTTTCAATTTGTCGAGTTGTTCTCGCGCGAATCTTCAAGGCTGACGATCACTTCTTCAACTTTCGGGCCTTTCATCCGGCTTATCCGAAAGTGTAATTTCTTGAAGGTGCAGCTTTCCCCTTCCTGGGGTACGCGCCCCATCCGATACAGCAGAAAGCCGGCCAGCGTCTCGTATTCGTCGCATTCGGGAATGGCCCATCCCATCATTTCGTTGATTTCATCGACTCGCATCTGGGCGTCGACCTGGTAGCTCCCGTCGGGGAGTTGGCGGACGGGCGACACTCCCTTGAACAGCTCGTCGCTTATGCGACCGACGATCTCCTCCACCAGTTGCTCCAGCGTCACCACGCCGGCGGTCCCTCCGTATTCGTCGATCACCAGCGCCATTTGGACCTGCTCGGCGCGCATCTTCTCCAGCAGATCGGCCACCCAGCCGGTCTCCGGCACTTCCAGAGTGCGACGGGCCAGCCTCCCCACCGGCTGGTCGAGACGGTCAGGATCGTCGGCGATGCAGCACAGCACGTCCTTTATCGACACGATGCCCACGACGTCGTCCAGGTTTTCCCGATAGACAGGGAATCGGGCGTGGCTGTGATCTTTGAAGACGGTCAGAAATTCGCGCAGACTGGTGGTGCGCTCAACGGCGACCACCTCGGTGCGGGGGACCATCACTTCGTAGATGCGTCGTTCGCCAAACTCAAAGACGCGACGGGCCATATTCGCCTGGTCGGCCGCCAGCACCCCTCCCGCCAGCGACTCTTGAACCAGGCCCTGAATCTCCTTTGCCGTGTAGAGGGTCCGGTGTCCCTCTAGCGGTTCCTGTCCGATCAGGTGCAGAGTCCGGTCGGTCAGCCAGTCGAGCAGGGAGACAAACGGCCCTGTCAGCTTGATGAAGAGGTTCATCGGCCAGACCAACTCGATGGCGGCCCCTTCTGCGCGGCGGATGGCGATCGTTTTGGGAACCTGCTCGCCGAAGACGGTGTGCAGGGTGGTGATAGACCCCAACGAGATGATCGTCCCCAGCACGCCGACCGATTTGGGCAGCCAGTCGCCGATGGCCCTGGTCAGATATGGTTGCGCCAGGTACACGCCACTCTCCAGGTAGGGTTCTACCAGCAGCGACACAGTTCGCTCGCCCAACGCGCCGATGGCCAGGCTGGCGATGGTGATTCCCACCTGGGCAGCAGCGATGATGCGGTCCGGGTCGCCCAGGAAGTCGCTGAGCACCCGGATCGCGCCGATGTTGCCTTGCGCCGCCATCTGCTCCAGGCGGGCACGACGTTCCCCTACGCTGACCACAGCGAATTCCACAGCGACGAAGAACCCATTAGCTGCGATAAGTGCCATCAACGCCAGCAGTCGCACAATCACCGCGGTTGTGGTTAAGTCTTGCAATTTGTTTTACTCCTCCCCTCAACATAGTACATTTGGGCGTAAATAACTCGGTAGTTACGCAGCATCCTGGGCCTGTCGAAGGATGCAAATTTGCATAGATTTCTCGGCTTGACGCGCACCCTTCGACAGGCTCAGGGTGCTACCTTGCCTTTGCACAACCAGCGGCTTATTTACGCCGTGGTGCAATAGTCACCCTTTCGCAAGAGTGGCCCGCATCACCTCGACCAATGCCCCATCCTGCTCCGGCAGCACCGTGCGCGGGTCGAGCAGCAGACGGTCATCTTCGATGCGAGTCACAACCGGGGGATCGGCGGCGCGCAGGCGGGCGGCCAGCGCGTCGGGGGAGGGGACCTCGAGGGCCAGCGCCCGGGTGGGCAACGTTTGCCCCGGCAGACTCCCCCCGCCGACGGTGGACTCGGCGGCGACCACTGCCGTCGGCACGCCGGTCTCCTTCAGTGCGCGCTGCCACTTGCGGGCGCGCCGGGCCAGGGCCTCCACCGGTGTGGCGATCATGCGCCAGACGGGTATTTCCTCGGTGGCTTTGCCCTCCAGATAGGCCAGCAGCGTGGCTTGCAGGCCGGCCAGCGTCGTCTTGTCCACGCGCACGGCGCGGGCCAGCGGGTGGCGCCGCAGTTTGGCGATGAGGTCTGCCTTGCCCATAATGAGCCCGGCCTGCGGTCCGCCCAGCAACTTGTCGCCGCTGGCGGTGACGACCGAGATCCCGGCGGCCACACTCTCCTGGATGGTCGGTTCGTGGGCCAGGCCGTAGGGCTCTGTGTCTAGCAGGGTGCCGCTGCCCAGGTCGTCCATCACCGGGACCGCGTATTGGTCTCCCAGGGCCACCAAATCGGCCAGCCGGGGCTCGTGGACGAAGCCGGTGATGCTGAAGTTGCTGTGATGCACCCGCAGGATGAGGGCGGTGTTGACCGGGTGCAGGGCGTGGCTGTAGTCGCGGACGTAGGTGCGATTGGTGGTGCCCACCTCCACCAGCCGTGCCCCACTCTGGCGCATCACGTCGGGGATGCGAAAGCCCCCGCCGATTTCGACGAGCTGGCTCCGGCTGATGAGCACTTCCCGGTCTCTGGCCAGCGCGGTGAGGGTCAGCAGCACGGCCGAGGCGTTGTTGTTGACTACCAGCGCATCTTCGGCCCCGGTCAGCCGGCGTAGCAACTCGGCGGCGTGGACGTAGCGCGAGCCGCGCGCGCCGGCCTCCATATCGTATTCCAGGTTGCTATATCCGACGGAGACCTGCGCCATTGCCTGTCGCGTCCGCTCGGAGAGGGGAGCACGGCCCAGGTTGGTGTGGATGATGACGCCGGTGGCGTTGATGACCGGGTACAGGCTGGGGCGTGCGTCGGTGGCCAGGCGGCGGGCGACGTCGGCGGTGAGAGTTTCGACCTCGGGGGCGGGCTGGCCGCTCAAGATGGCCTGGCGCGCGGCGTCGAGGGTTGCTCGCAGCGCGTCGAGCGTCAGCCCGCGCCCATGTTGCTCTACCAGGTGGGCGATGGCGTCCACCTGGAGAAGTTTGTCTACACTGGGTAGCTTGCGGAGTTCTGATTGTTTCATAAGCTCTCACCCCTGGTCCCGGGTCAGAAAGAAGACTTCCATCAGGGCAAACACGCCGCCGATGACGGCGGCGATGGTCCAATTGAGGGCATCTTCCTTTTGCAGCCAGCCGCACAGCGCACCGAAGAGTCCCACCCAGATCCCCTGACGCAACAGGCGGCGCGGGTCCTGCGCCTGCCAGTTTGGCTGGGCGAAGCGATGGTTGAGATAGGCTGCCACCGGCACCGTCAGCCCGCCGAAAGTGATCGTCAGCAGGCCCAGGAAGATGAACTCTGTCACCGGATCAGGCCAGACGCGGGTCACCATCAGCCACAGCCCGATTCCCCCCAGCCCGGCCACCAGCAAACCCATCACTGCCCACCAGCGCAAACGCATAATCTCGCTCTTTACGCACTCAATCACTTACGCAACACGTAACACGCAATACGCAATACGTGTTGCGTGATGCGTGTCGCGTGTTGCGTGGCGCGTGATGTATACTTACGCCATTATACCGCAAACCATTCTTTCCTGCCAGACCCCAATTATGGTATAATCGGACAGGTAGCTGCTCAGCCTGGGGTCAAGAAACCCGGTTTTTATTCAACGTTGTGAGTTGTTCACCGGCAAAGCCACAATTCGGTCATTACAAGGTTGGTTTCGCTGTCAAAAAAACCGGGTTTCTAAGGCTATCCAGGTAAATCAGGCCAAATCAGCCGGGATCAGGGGATTTGGAGATAAGATGGAGAAAAAATCCCTGATCTCCCAATCCCGGCCAGAAAACGGGCATAATCAGGCATAAGACTTCGGAAGTCTCACAGACATTCTATCCAGCAGCTTTTGACGCGATTTCGGGCTTATTTTGCCTGCGACAGCTCAACGGGAGACTTCCGAAGTCTGAGTGGTGGTACGCCAGTAACCCGCGGAGATTGGTAAACGAGTTGTGTCTATTTTAACGGCCACAGGATTGAGTAAATATTTTGGCGCGCAAGAGATTTTCGAAGGCGTGAGCCTGCAAATCTCCCACGGCGAGCGGGTGGCGCTGGTCGGGCCTAACGGCGCGGGCAAAACCACCCTGCTGCGGGTTCTGGCCGGGTTGGAGACGCCTTCGAGCGGGCGGGTGCATCGTGCCAAAGGATTGCGCATCGGCTATTTGCCGCAGGAGGCCACGCTGGCCGGCGTCGAGGGGACGTTGTGGGACCTGGCGCACGCTGCCTTCGACCACCTGCAAAAGCAGGCGGCGGAACTGCGTCGGCTGGAGGAGGCCATGGCCACCGCCACCGATCCTTTTGAACGCGACCGGCTGCTCACCCGCTACGGTCGGGCGCAGGAGACCTTCGAGCAGGCCGGCGGCTACGTCTACGAGTATCGCATCCGCCAGGTGCTCGGCGGGCTGGGCTTTGACGAGGCGGACTATCACCGCCCGCTGGCTCAATTCAGTGGCGGCCAGCAGACCCGCGCTCACCTGGCCCGTCTGCTGCTGGACGCCCCCGACCTGCTTCTCCTCGACGAGCCGACCAATCACCTGGACCTGACCGCCGTCGAGTGGCTGGAAGATTACCTTCAGAGTTGGCCTGGCGCGATGGTCGTCGTGGCCCACGACCGCTACTTTCTGGACAAAGTAGCGGTCCGGGTTTGGGACCTGAGCCACGGCCGGCTGGAAGTCTACCGGGGAAACTACAGCGACTACGTGCACCAGCGCGCCGAGCGTCGCCAGCGCCAGCAGCGCGAATACCGGCGCCAGCAGGCGTTTATCGCCAAAGAGGAGGAATTCATCCGTCGCAACATCGCGGGACAGCGGACCAAAGAGGCCCAGGGCCGACGCAAACGACTGGCGCGGCTGGAGCGAGTCGAGCGGACGCCGGTGGAGAAACACATCAAACTCGATCTGCGCTCCGATCTGCGCTCCGGCGACCTGGTGCTGGCCACCCACGGCCTGGTTGTGGGCTACCAGCCCGATGCTCCGCTCTTCGCCTGCCCCGATCTGGAGATTCGTCGCGGCGACCGGGTGGCGCTGCTTGGACCCAATGGCGTGGGCAAAACCGCCTTCGTCAAAACCATCTTGGGGGAGATCAAACCGTTGGCCGGGCGTGTGCGGCTGGGGGCAGCCGTGGAAATCGGCTACTTCGCCCAGGCGCACGCCGGCCTGGACCTCGGCCAATCGGTCCTCGACGAAGTATTGTCGGTCGAAAATCTGCCCATCGGCCAGGCGCGCAACTACCTGGGACGCTTCCTCTTCTCCGGCGACGACGTGTTCAAGCCGGTCAGCGCCCTGAGCGGCGGCGAGCGGGCGCGGGTGGCGCTGGCCAAACTCACCCTGCGCGGAGCCAACTTCCTGGTGCTGGACGAGCCGACCAACCACCTCGACATCCCGTCGCAGGAGATTTTGCAAGAGGTGCTGAGCAACTTCCCCGGCACCATTTTGCTGGTCTCGCACGACCGCTACTTTGTAGACGCGCTGGCCACCCAGGTGTGGGCACTGGAAGAGGGGAAGCTCCACGTCAGCAAAGGCGAAGCGTCGTTTCGCCCCTACAGCACCTACCTGGCCGACCGGCGGGCGCGACGGTCGGCGGGCGACGGCGACCAGACCACGCCGGCTTCCAACGGGCGGGCGGTTGCCCACGAGTCCCGGGCCGGGGCGGCCCAAAAACGGGAGCAGGCCCGTCGCCAGCGGGCGCTGGCAGAATTGGAAGCGGCCATCGAAGCCGTCGAGGCTCGGCTGGCCGACCTGTCGGCTGCGTTAGAAGAGGCCAGCCGCGCCCAGGCGGTCGAACAATTGCAAAGCCTGGCCCAAGACTACCAGGCGACCGAAGAGGAATTGGCACAACTGATCGATCAATGGACAGCGACGGAGGCATCATAAATGGACCAGCATTATATCATCGGTCTCACCGGCAACATTGCCACCGGCAAAAGCCTGGTGCTGCGAATGCTCAAAGAACTGGGTGCCGATACCATAGACGCCGACGACCTGGTTCACGTGTTGATGCGCCGGGGGGGGCCTCTTTACGATAGAATCGTGGCCGAGTTCGGTCGTTACGTCCTCGACGAAGATTTTGAGATTGACCGGGGCAAGTTGGGCAACATCGTCTTTTGCGATCCCCAGGCGCTGGCACACCTGGAAGGCATCACCCACCCAACGGTCAGACGGGAGACGGAAAGGCGAATCGCCAATTCTAAGGCAGACGTGGTGGCCATCGAGGCCATCAAGCTCATCGAATCGGGCATGGCCGACGATTGCGACGCGGTGTGGGTCGTCACCGCCCCGGAAGACGTCCAGCTCAAGCGACTGATGACCAAACGCAAGATGACCGGCCCACAGGCTATGCTCCGTATCGAGGCGCAGCCACCCCAGGAAGAGAAAATCGCCCGTGCCGACGTGGTCATCGACAACAGCGGCGACGTGGTGGTTACGTGGAAAACGGTGCAGCGTCACTTTGCCGCCATCCCGCGCGTGACCGCCCCGCCGCCTGCCCCCAAGCCGGCTGCTCCCGTCCGGGCACGCGTCCCCCCTGGCGAGCCGGTGCCGTTGGAAGTCCTTCAAAGGCTCCAGGTGCGGCGGGCCAAACGCGACGACCTGCCCGCGATGTCGGCACTGATGGCCCAGGCTACCAATGGCAAAATCGCGCCCGGCGAGACGGAAATGATGGAGAATCTCTTCTCTAAAGGCTACTTCGTGGCCCAGGCGGGCGAACAACTGCTGGGAATGGCCGGGCTGCGCACGGAGAACCTTATCGCCAGCATTGACGATTTTCTGGTTCGCTCCAGTGAACTGTGGCCCACGGTCGGCAAGGCGTTGCTCGAAGCGGTGGAGAAAGAGGCAGGTCAGCTTTCGTGCGAGGTGGCGCTGCTGTTTGCCCGCCCCGAAGCGGGACCGGTTTCCATAGCCTTCTTCGAGAAGAATGGCTATCAAAAGAAGGCCGCCAAAGACCTCATCAAGATGTGGCGCGAAGCCGCCGAGGACCATCACAGCGAGGGGAGTGTGCTGATGGTGAAGCAACTCCTCGAACGTCGAATTATGGCACCTCTCTAAAGTCCGGAGGAGAATTGTATGACCGCTATTCGCAACTTTGTGCAAAAGCACCCTCAAACCACCGCCTGGATCGCGCTGGCGATTGGTATGGTGATCATCCTGATCTGGTCGGCCAGGGACGTGGGATTCACCGCCGGCCAGTGGACGGCTCTCATCGTCACCACCATTCTGCTGGCCGGCGCCTGCGTGTGGATCATCGGCTGGGGCGAGGACGAAGAGGCCGAAGTTGAAGAACCCGGCAAGACCGAGACGTCTTGATTAAGGTTTGGCTGGCAGCGTAGTTGCTGGCGCGGCGCCCGGCGGGCAGGGGACGGGGGCCAGCAGCGCCGGGTCTAATCCTTGCACCTCAAAATAGACGCGGCCAATGGGCTCCAGCGTCACCCGGTCGCCGGCGGGGCGGTCTGCGTGCCACATCAGGCGCGCCCGCTGAAAGTCCTGCGCCAGCCGGCCCTCCACGACCAGCGGTTCGGCGATGGGAAAGCCAAAGCGGTCCGGGCCGCCATGCTCGTCAAAATAGGCCAAAAAATCGCCGCTGACGGCGTGTCCCATCTGCGGGTAGTAGCGGCTCTCCCGGTCGAAGGCGGGCGGCACCTGCGACGGTGGCAGCGGCGGCTGGCGGCGGCCCAGTCGCTCGCCCAGCATGCTGAGTTTGACGACAGGTCCGCCGGGGTTGTCGGGGTGATCCTCCAGCCGGGCATATTCAAAATATTGCACTTGTCGCCCCTCTTGCTCAAACGGTTCGGTGATGGGGTATCCCAGCGCCGCCACCCCGCCCATAGCCTCAAAATAACGCAAAAAATTACCACCGACGGTGTGCCCGGTCGTCGTAAAGCAACGGGCCGGCGGCGACTCCTCACCCAGTCGGTACTCGGCCGGGTAGGCCGGGCCGCAGCCTGCCAGGAGCAGGGCCAGCAGAATGGTCAATTCAACTACCACACGTGAGCGG
Source organism: Chloroflexota bacterium (assembly GCA_024276515.1). Classification (GTDB taxonomy): domain Bacteria; phylum Chloroflexota; class Anaerolineae; order 4572-78; family NAK82; genus JAJRXB01. The sequence continues at coordinate 21,052 of JAJRXB010000575.1, read as the reverse complement.
TCGCTTCTCGTCATTTGCGTGCCGTTGGTACTATGACCCCGGTTAAGAGCAATCAGCACCCTGAACCTGCCGGCGGGCGGGTGAGTAGTTTGACAATGTCATGTTATGCTTCGAGCTTGCAAAAAGCCACTATTATGTGAATGGGACATTGTCAAGGCAGTTCCCAGCAGATTATAGGGGATTGCCACGCTCCTTGCAACATCAGAGTTGTTCCTGAATAAAGTGACCGGCACTGCAGATGTTTAAGTGCCGGTCACTTGGTTGTTGCTTAAAAGGGAACAACTTGCCGACGAAATCACCCTCGAAAAACTTCCGAAGTCTGGGCGCGAGAGGGAGAGACTACCCCCCAAAATCCCAAATCGGTGACATGACAATTATGGGCAATTGGTGCTATAATAGCAGCTATGGTTGCCGTAATTGCCCGTCGCAAAACCGAATCTTCTGGCCTGCGGCCTATGGAGCCTGCCCGCGACCTGGCCGGCGTGGCCCGGCTCATCCAGGCGGCCTTTGCCGACGATTTGGACCGCGCCGGCCGGGCCGCGCTGCGCGAGATGCGGAGTGTGAGTCGTCTGGGGCCGCTCTTGTGGTGGCTCGACCGGGCCAGCGTCGAGTTCGGTGATTTGCTCTCCGGCTTCGTTTGGGTGGAAGAGGGTCAGATTGTGGGCAACGTCACCGTCAGCCGCGCGGCCCCTGGCTCGCACCGGTGGATCATCAGCAACGTGGCCGTGGCCGAACCCTACCAGGGTCGAGGCATTGCCCGGGCGCTGATGGATGCGGCCATCGAGCTAATCCGCGAAGGGCATGGCAGAATCGTCACCCTGCAGGTCCGCGACGACAACGCCGCCGCGCTGCACATCTACCGGACGATGGGATTCCAGGAGATTTTCGGCACGGCCCACCTGCGCCTTGACCGGGTGCCGACGGTACGCCCGCTCTCTTTGAGCCCAACGCGCCTCCGCCCCCGTCGCTTCACCGCCGCCGATGCGCGTATGGACTACGAACTGGCCTGCGCCGCGACCCCGGAACCTGTGCAAATCGAGCGGCCTATTCGGCTGATGCGCTACAGACTGGGCCTCGAGCACCGTCTGGCCGACTGGTTCAGACGGCTGGCGGGGGGCGGTCCCACACTACGACTGGTACAAGAAACCGAAGACCGCTTCGACGCAACCGTCATCGCCGAGCCGGGCACCTGGCGGGGAGAGAATCGAATATCCCTGACCGTCCGCCCGTCGTCGCGGGGATTGATAGAGAGAGAATTGATCAGCCACGCCTTGCACCATCTGGCGCGTTGGTCCCAGCGAGTCACGAAGGTCCGTCATCCCACCTATCACCCGGAGGGGATCCAGGCCTTCAAAGCTTTTGGCTTTCGAGAGATACGTACATTGCTGTGGATGAAGCGCGAATTGTAGAATTGTGGGGGCGCAGTGCACTGCGCCCTTACTGCTAGATTTTTGCTCCCCACCTGTGGCTGTGATAAAATAGGTGGGAGCCAGCCAACGGTCGGTGGCTGATAGCAAACGGCAATCTTGCTATCGGCCATTGGCCACCTGCCGATGCCCTCTGCCAATGCTCGATCTTGCCATCATCGTCGTCAATTTCAACACGCGCGACTATCTGCGCAACTGTCTGACCTCGATTTACGATAGTCGAGGTGATTTTACGTTTGAGGTGTGTGTGGTCGACAACGCCTCATCCGATGGTAGCGCCGACGTGGTGCGGGCCGAGTTCCCGCAAGCGCGACTCATCGAAAGCCCGGTGAATGGTGGTTTTGCCTACGCCAACAACCTGGGGCTGCGTGCTTACGGCTTTGGATCGGGGGGGGCTGCCGACCGGTCGTCTCACCTTCCTTCCTCCGGGGACTTGCCAGGCCCTCCGCGCTACGCGCTGTTGCTCAATCCCGACACGGTTTTGCCCCCCAACGCGCTGGCGACGATGCTCGAGTTTATGGAGGAACATCCCGAGGCCGGCGTGGCCGGCCCCAAACTGGTCCTCGAAGACGGAAGCCTGGACCTGGCCTGCCGGCGCAGTTTTCCCACCCCTCAGATCGCATTCTACCGGATGGTGGGGCTGTCGAAGCTGTTCCCCCGCCATCCCCGTTTTGGTCGCTACAATCTCACCTATCTGGACCCCGACCAGGTGGCAGAGGTAGACTCGGTGGTGGGCGCTTTTATGCTGGTGCGGCGTGAGGCCATTCAGCAGGCGGGGCTGTTGGACGAGGATTTCTTTATGTACGGCGAAGACCTGGATTGGGCCTATCGCATCACCCAGGCTGGCTGGAAAGTGTATTACAATCCGGCCGTCGCCGTGCTGCATGTGAAACGCGCTGCCAGCCGTAATAGTCGCAAGGCGCAGCGCGAATTTTATCGGGCTATGCACATCTTTTACCACAAACACTATGCTCGCTCCACGCCGTTCTGGCTTCACTGGCTGGTGCTGACCGCCATCAGCCTGCGAGCAGGATTGCTGAGAGTCCAGCAATGGCTGACGAGCAACGGAGCGAGACGAGGTTCAGATGTGACGAGGGACGGCGAATGAAACAACGTGCCTCCTGGCTCTTCGCCGCCTCTTTGGTGGCGATAGACGCCCTGATGGCCGGCCTGGCTTTTGCCGGCGGCTATGCGCTTCGGCTCCAATCAGAATACGAAAACATCGCTCCCTTTAGCGACTATTGGGGCATGTTGCTGATTCACGTGGTCACCATCATCCTGGTCTTCTTCTTCTATCGGCTCTACCACCGGCCGCGGGCCATATCTCACATCGACGAATTCTATGCCATCTTCGGCGCTGCCTCGGTTGGCACCATCGTGGCCATTGCCTTCATTTCGCTCATCTTCAAAAACGAGCTAGACTATCCCCGCCTGATGATGGTCTACGCCTGGCTGCTGACGGTTCTGCTGGTGTCGTTTGGTCGGATACTCCACGCCCGCTTTCAGTGGAGCTTGCAGGCCAAAGGCTTCAACGAGGCGCGATTGCTCATCGTCGGCACGGGTGACGTGGGCCGCATGATTTTGCAGAAGATTCGGCAATCGCCGGGGCTGGGCTACACGGTGGTCGGCTTCGTGGATGATCGTAATCCGCCGTCCACCGTGCTGGGGGTGGAGGTGCTGGGCAAAACCGACGATCTCCCCCGCATCATCGAATCGTATCGGGTAGACGAGGTCGTTATCGCCATGCCCGAAGCCTCGCACCAGGAAATCCTGTCTATCATCGCCCGCTGCGAGCGCGAAAAAGTCAGCATCAAAGTCTTCCCCGACGTGTTCCAGATTATGGCCTCCGAGATCAGCATCGGCGACCTGAACGGTCTGCCGTTGCTCACCGTGCGCGACATCGCCCTGCGTGGCTGGCGTTTGGCCCTGAAGCGAGCCGTGGATATTTTGGGCAGCGCGGTCGCCCTCATTCTCCTGTCGCCTATTATGATGCTGGTGGCGATCCTCATCAAGCTTGATTCACCGGGCCCTGTTTTTTATGCTCAGGAGCGGATGGGCCTCGACGCCAGACCTTTTATGATGCTCAAATTCCGCTCGATGAAATCCGACGCCGAATCGCAAACCGGGCCGGTGTGGGCGACCGAAGATGACCCACGCCGGACCCGGATCGGTGCTTTTATCCGTCGTTTTTCGATTGACGAGCTTCCTCAGTTGATCAACGTCCTGCTCGGCGATATGAGCCTGGTGGGACCGCGCCCGGAGCGCCCTGTCTTCGTCGAGCAATTCAAGAGGAGCATCCCCCGCTACATGGATCGTCACAAGGAGAAAGCGGGGATGACCGGCTGGGCGCAGATCAACGGGCTGCGCGGCGATACCTCCGTCATCGAGCGAACCAAATACGATCTGTGGTACATTGAAAACTGGTCGCTGCTGCTCGACTTTAAGATTTTGCTGCGCACCATCGTCAGCGTCTTCGCCGACAAGCACGCTTATTAGCACTACAACCGCACTTTGTCAGGCATAAAGGTCTGTTTCATAAGTTGTTGGGGTATAATAATACCAATTGCCTGTTGAAAGGCGGTGTTTTCTGCCCACGCCCCATCTCGTAGCCCCGGAATCCCTATTCGGGGCGATTCCACTTCGCCCCTACTACCGGGCCGGCTCGATGGATGTCACCGCGTTGAACGTGTTCACCTTCAGGATCCACCGGCTGCCGATCTGGCATTGAGCAAACTCGGCGGCGTCACCGGTCTTGTAGGTATATCGCTTCCCATCAGTATCAAAGATAATCTCGTAGTGTTCCTTTCGTTCCCCCTCGCGCTGGTCTGTGTTCAGTTGAAGGTTAGGCCAGCGCGGGTTCAAGTCGTCTCCGCTGAGTGTCGCCTCGTCAACTGCTTGCCATTCCTCCACCGTATATTTGCACCAATCGGCGTATACCTGGTATTCGCAATCTTGCACGACTTCGCCGTAGCCGCTCCCCTTGTCCACAGTATAAGGCGTGCCACAAACTTTTTCGGCGTTGGGAGCCGGCTCGCTTTGGGTGTGGTGAACTTTTTGCGTGCAGGTTCCGACGACGGCGTCCGATGGAATCTCGTCGCGCCAGTCTTCGTGGGTGACGGGGCCCAGTTCCTCGATGGCAATGCTACGGGTCCAGGAGACGGACTGAACGGTGCCGACCACGTCCTGGGTGCGGGCGGACAGGATGAAAAAGAGGGCAACCAGCAAAACGACAGCGCCCCCGACAATGCCAGCCACCAGACCGCAGCCTTTCTTTTTGGTAGTGGCGGGTTTGCTGGGCGCCGGTTTGGGCCGAGCCATGCTGGCGCCGCACTGCGAACACTTGAGGGCGGTCGCCGGGTTGGGCGCGCCGCAAGAGGGGCACGGCACCTGCTCCACCGGTCCGGTGCGGTGGGCGCCTAAAACCTGACCACTGGCACGGGCCGCGGCTTCGGTCAGATCGGCGCCGCATTGGGTGCAAATTTCTGCGCCGGCCGGGTTGCGTGCGCCGCAATAGGCGCAGTGCACATCGGGCCCGGCTTTGGCCCTGGCGATCTCGGCTTCGTCCGTGACCAATTCTTCCCGGGCGGGCTGCTCGAATTTCACGTCTTCCGGTTGCGGCGCGCCGCAGCCGGCGCAGAGCTTCTGTGGGCCGGGATTCTTGGCACCGCAGTTGGGACACGTCCACTCCAGTCGCACATAGCCGAGGGTTTCTTTGCTCATCTGAGATTGCCTCCTGAAAGTTACTGCCGGTTTTTTCGCGCCTGGTTTGGCGACCCGGCCCGACCTGAACGGATAAAGTTATTGTATATGCCGTTGCCCGCGGGCGCAAGAGCCCTATGGTACCGTTTGACAGCTTTTCAGTTCGTGGTAAACTGACTGACAGCGATTGAGAGAGTCGGTAAAGGAGGAAGATGTGGCAAGACGATATGCTTCGTACCCGGATATGGTGATTGACCCGACCAAAACCTACACGGCAACGATCAAGACCAATCGGGGCGACATCGAACTGGAACTTTTCGCAGCCGAAGCTCCAAAGACGGTGAACAATTTTGTGTTCCTGTCGCGCGATGGGTTTTACGATGGTCTCACCTTTCATCGAGTCATTCCCGGCTTTATGGCTCAGGGGGGATGCCCTCATGGCACCGGCACCGGCGGTCCGGGTTACAAGTTTGCAGACGAGACCCAGGGCAACCCCCACAGGCACGAGGCCGGCAGTCTGAGCATGGCCAATGCCGGTCCCAACACCAACGGCAGCCAGTTCTTCATCTGCCACGGACCGCAACCCCACCTCGACGGCAAGCACACGGTCTTTGGCAAAGTGACCCAGGGGATGGACGTGGTGCTCAATCTGGAGCAGGGTGATTTTATAGAGGAGATTCTTGTCGCCGAGCGTTGACGTGCTCAATTGATATTGCCCTGCGGATAGGCGAAGATCAGAACCGAGGCGCTATGTCTAACCCCGAATTGCCACCTGTCAAGACCAGAACATTCCCGTTTGCCAGGCCGTCGCCCAAAACGCGCCAATTGATCAGACATATTGGTGCTGTCTTCCTTGCCATTGCCATCACCGTAGGGATTGTCCTGTTGCACGATCAGATCCAGCGCTTTGCCGTTTATGGATACCCGGCCGTCTTTCTCATCAGTCTCATCGGCAATGCCACCATCATCCTGCCGACGCCGAGCATGGCCGTCGTGTTTGGGGTGGGGGGAGCGCTCAACCCGGTGGCGGTGGGCATCATAGCCGGGCTGGGCTCTGCCCTGGGCGAACTGACAGGCTACCTGGCCGGCGTCGGGGGGCGCGTCGTCGTCGAGGACCGGGCGCTCTACGATCGCCTTGAGCGCTGGATGCGTAAGTGGGGTATGTTGGCCATCTTCGTGTTGGGGATTGTTCCCAATCCGGCCTTTGACGTGGGGGGGATGATCGCCGGCGCGCTGCGGATGCCTCTCTGGCGCTTTTTGCTGGCCGCGTGGGCGGGCAAAGGTCTTCGGCTGGTGATATTTGCCCTGGGCGGTCAGGCGATTTTTTCAAGGCTCTTGACAATTCCATCTCTCTCTACTATACTGTAGCTAACTCCGGGACAATGAAGCCCGTTGCCCCGGCTCATTTTTTTCTATAGACAACGACGGCGAACAGGAGGAGTAGGCAGGCATCGGACCTGGTAGAGAAGAGAGGTCACCGGCTGAAAGCCTCTCGCAGCGCCTCCTGCCGAAGGTCGCCTGGGAGTTGGGCGGTTGAAAGGTAATCTGGCCGAGTAGATCGCTCCGGGCCCGCCCGTTATCGCGGTCAAGAGTGCTGACACGGCCGACACGGACTCCACGGATTGCGCGGAGGCTGACGCGGACTCCACGGATTGCGCGGAGGCTGACGCGGACTCCACGGATTGCGCGGAGGCTGACGCGGACTCCACGGATTGCACGGAGTGCTGGCACGGACTCCACGGATTGCGCGGAGGCTGACGCGGACTCCACGGATTGCACGGAGTGCTGGCACGGACTCCACGGATTGCGCGGAGGCTGACGCGGACTCCACGGATTGCACGGAGGCTGACGCGGACTCCACGGATTGCACGGAGGCTGACGCGGACTCCACGGATTGCACGGACTGCACGGAGTGCTGGCGCGGATTATCCGCTTATCCGCTACCAATCCGCTGCTAATCCGCTGCCCAATCCGTCGCCACGGCCAATACTGTCAGAACCGAGGTGGTACCGCGGAAGATTGCCCCTTTCGTCCTTGGATGGAAAGGGGCTTTTATTTTTAGTCGTATTTCTACCTCAACCTTGCTCTCAACCTCAACAGAGAGGAGACGATGCAATGACTACCAAATGCCCGATAGACACCACCGAAATGGCCAAAACCTATGATCCGCAGGCCGTAGAGACTCTCCTCTACGACTGGTGGGAGAGCCAGGGATACTTCAAGCCGGAGATCGCCCCACCCGACGCTGAACCCTTCGTCATTTCTATGCCGCCCCCCAACGTGACGGGTGAGTTGCACATTGGGCATGCCCTCACCACCTTCATCGAAGACCTGATGATTCGCTATCACCGGATGCTGGGGCGAGCGGCCCTCTGGGTCCCTGGCTCCGACCACGCCGGCATCGCCACCCAGCTCCAGGTGGAGCGTATGCTTGCCAGCGAGGGAACCAGTCGCCAGGAAATTGGACGCGAAGAATTCTTGCGCCGTGCCTGGGAATGGAAAGCAAAATACGGCGGACGCATTTTGAACCAACTGCGCCGCATGGGGGCCAGTTGCGACTGGGACCGGGAACGATTCACTCTGGACGAGGGCCTGTCGCGGGCCGTGCGCGAGGCATTTGTGCGTCTTTACGAAAAGGGACTTATCTATCGGGGTGAGTATCTCATCAACTGGGCGCCCGGCCTGCAAACCGCCGTCAGTGACCTGGAGGTGGAGTACAGCGAAGAAGAAGGCACTCTCTATTACTTCAAATATCCCATCGCCGGGGCCGACCTGTCGGACGGGCCGGGGAAGGGCTACATCCCGGTGGCGACCACCCGCCCGGAGACCATTTTGGGCGACACCGCCGTCGCCGTCCACCCCGACGACGAGCGTTACCGGCATCTCATCGGCAAAACCTGCCTGGTGCCGATCCTCAACCGCACCATCCCCGTCATCCACGATACTTACGTCTCGATGGAATTCGGCACCGGCGCGCTGAAGATCACACCCGGTCACGACCCTCACGACTTCGAGATCGGGCAGCGGCACGGACTGCCTATCGTCAACGTCCTCAACCCCGACGCGACGATGAACGAGAACGCCGGCCCCTACGCCGGACTGGACCGCTACGAGTGCCGTCAAAAGCTGTGGGCCGACATGGAGGCCGCCGGGCTGACCATCAAAACCGAGCCATACGTAATGCAAGTTCCCCGCTCTCAGCGTGGCGGCGAGGTGGTCGAGCCGATGGTCAGCACCCAATGGTTCGTCAAAATGAAGCCGCTGGCCGAGGCCGGTTTGCAAGTGGTGCGCGACGGGCGTATCAAGATCATCCCCGAACGATTCACCAAAGTTTATTACAACTGGCTGGAGAACATCCGCGACTGGTGCATCAGCCGGCAACTCTGGTGGGGCCATCGCATCCCGGTGTGGTATTGCGGCGACTGCGGACACATGACCGTCGCCCGCGAGGACCCGACCGCCTGCGAAAAATGCCACAGTCCCAACCTGGAGCAAGACCCCGACGTGCTCGACACCTGGTTCAGCTCTGGCCTGTGGCCCTTCTCCACCCTGGGCTGGCCCGAAGAGACAGAAGATTACAAACGCTTCTATCCCACCGACGTGATGGAGACCGGCTACGACATCCTCTTCTTCTGGGTGGCCCGAATGATTATGCAGGGGCTAGAGATGACCGGTCAGGTCCCCTTCCACACCGTCTACCTGCACGGGCTGGTGCGCGACGCCCAGGGACGCAAAATGAGCAAAACGGCCGGCAACGTCATCGACCCGCTGGAGATGATGGACCAGTACGGCACCGACGCCCTGCGTTTCACCCTGCTGACCGGCAGCACGCCCGGCAACGATATGAGCCTGAGCGAAGAGCGAATCGTCGCCAACCGCAACTTCGCCAACAAAATCTGGAACATCACCCGGTTCGTCGTCAGCAACCTGGGGGCCGCCTTCGACGCCGGCCTGGGCACGTGGAACCTGTCCGCAATGGCGCTGCCCGACCGCTGGATCATCAGCCGCCACAACCGGCTCATCGAAGACGTGACGCGGTTGATGGACGCCTATCAATTCGGCGAGGCCGGTCGGCAGCTTTATGAGTTTCTGTGGGGCGAATACGCCGACTGGTACATCGAAATCGCCAAGATTCGCCTCTACGGGGCCGACGCCCGCGCCCAGGCCACAGCCCGGCGGGTGCTGGTTTACGTGCTCGACCGAACGCTGCGACTGCTGCATCCCTTTATGCCCTTCGTCACCGAGGCGGCGTGGCAGCATTTGCCTCACGGGGATAATTCGCTCATGGTCACCTCGTGGCCCACTCCAGGGGACCGTGACGAAGGGGCCGAGGCCACCATGCAACTGATGATGGATATTGTCCGTGCCATCCGCAACGCCCGCGCCGAGTACAACGTGGAGCCGGTCCGTCGCATCGTGGCGCACATCGCGGCCGGAGATAGGTATGACCTGTTCCAGTCGCAGCAAGACATTTTGGTGGAACTGGCTCGCCTTGATCCCGAGGACCTGCGCCTGGCCCACACTCTCTTCGACAAGCCGGATCAGGCGCTCACCCTGGTGGTCGGCGGCGTCGAAATCTATCTGCCGCTGACCGGGATGATTGACCTGGACGCCGAGCGCGCGCGCCTGCAAAAAGAGTTGGCGCAGGTGGAGAAAGGCATCGCCCGCAGCCGAAAGCTGTTGGGCAACGAAGAGTTCGTCGCCAAGGCGCCGGCCCAGGTGGTGCAAAAGGAGCGGGACAAGCTGGACAGTTTGCGAGAACAGGCCCAGAAGTTGCGTGATCGCCTGGAAGCGCTGACGGCGTAGAGTCTAAAAGGCGAACACGCCGGTTTGCCCCTACTTTGTCAACCGGGCAGGCCCGACAGCAGGTTGGGGTGCTCTGCCTGGGCCCGACAGATGTGACACAGAGGAATCTCGCCGGTTTCGTCGGTTTCGCTGGCGACGGCGGTGGGCGCGCCGCATTGAGCGCAAGGGGCCAGGCTGCCGGCCTTCACCGGGCGCGGCTGCGTGCTGAGGAGTTCGTCGGCCTGGACTTTCTCGCCAAAGCGCACCGCGTCGGTGGGACAGGCGATGATACACAGATTGCAGTCCTCCCCCAAACAGAGCGCCGCCGAAAAGTAGAGGACGTAATATTCGTCGTCGCTGACAAAGGTGATGGCCTCGGTGGGACAAAACCGGGCGCACAGACCACAGGCGGTGCAATCGTCGGTGATGATCACGTCGGCGATGGGCAGGGCGGCGGTGGGCACGGAGGCCGACGGGTCCGGCGACAGTCGGCGCAGGGCGTAAGCCAGGTATTGACGCTGAGCCGGGATGTGGTGAGGCAGTCGCTCTCCCGATTCCTCAGGAGATGATGCCTGGTCGAGAAGCGGCAGGTCGCTTTCGGCTACCACGCTGGCGGCCGTCTGCCCCGCCAGCCGCGTCAGGGAGCTGAAAAAGTCGCGTCTTGACATAACGGGACGGTCCCCGCGCACCACCGGTCGGGAGATAGGCTCATCGGTCAGCTCATCGGCGGTGGTCAGATAGCTGCGGATCGTTGGGGTATGTCCCATCACCCGGAGCCAGCGGTTGGCAGTGGTGACGGCCCGCTGAATGGCCGGCTGTGCCCGTCCGATGGGGCAGGCGTGGCAGAGGCTATCGTTCAGCCACAGCGTTTTGCCTGTTGCGACCAATTCGAGCAGGGCCGGCACGGACAGCGCCGCCAGGCAGCGCGGCGTTTGGATCACGCTGGCATCGGGCACTCGACTCAGGTCGGCCGGCTTTTTGCGGGGGCAGGCCAGCTCGATGACCTGGCCGGGAGCTCTGGCCACCACCTGGGGCAACTTCAACTCTGGCGGGTTGGCCTGGACGAACACGCCGGTGGGACAGGCGTGCAGGCACAGGCCACATTGCACGCACGCATTCTGATCCAGCGCGATGGGGGCCACGTCGACCGCGCCTGCCCCCCGGGGGATAGAGATGGCCTCCGCCGGACAGGCGTCCACACAGATGCGGCAGGCACGTCCCCGGTGGCGGACGTTCAGGCAGCGTTCTCCCACGACGCGGACAGGGCTCCCGCCCCACAAGTCAGATAGCTCGGCCAGTTTGTTCAAGTCAACCATAGATCAAATTATATGACAGTACTTACGCAGTTGAATGCTCGGAGGGGGTTTGTAACCCCCGGTTGGAGTGCAAAACGCCTCTTGGGGAACTAAAACGCAGGTTACAAACCTGCTTCGAGCGTAACTGCGTAAGTGCTATTATATGAGCAAGCGGGCGATAACACAATTTTGCTCAAAGCGATTTGACAACCGGGGGATTTTGCGATATAATTAGAACAGATGTTCGACTACCTGCTCTGATGTCGGGAAGGTCAAATCCCTCCCGGCGGTAGAGCAGACCCACCATGGCTCTTTGGGACGTTCTATGCCAAATCCTGAAGACCTCACGTTACACGAGGGAGGTAGAGTTATGAAACACACCATTGTGCACTTCGAGATCCCCGCCGACGACGTGGACCGCGCCAGGGCGTTTTACACGCAGTTGTTGGGCTGGCAAATCTCAAGCTCACCGGGGTTTGAGGATTACTGGGTCATCCAGACGGGCGAGGAGGGGAAAGACCTGGCGGGTGGGGTGATGAAACGCCAGGCCCCTGGTCAGGGACCGATCAATTACGTCCAGGTGGAGTCGGTGGAAGAGTATGCGGCCAAAGTCGAGCAACTTGGCGGGAAGGTGATTATGCCCAAGCATCCGGTGTCGGGTATGGGCTGGTTCGCCCATTGCCAGGATACCGAGGGCAACGTCTTTGGCCTGTGGGAAGATGATCCATCGGCGGCTTGAGGAGTTGCTCCGCAAGCGATCACCAATGCCGGGCACTTGAGAACACCTTGAGAAGAAGTGCCCGGCATTTGCTCATTATGGTGTGTTCAAAATGGGTTGGTTGTAGGGGCAGACCGACCCCGTGCCAGGATGGTATGTGTCTGCCCGTTACAGGGCGAACCCATGGGTTCGCCCCTACCTGTTTTGAACACACCCTGCTCATTTTATCCCCCGCACGTAGATGGGATTTGAGAAGACCCACCCTCGGCGTTTGATTCGGTAGCGACGATACGCTTCCACCCGAAAAACCCCCGGCTCCTTCGTTTCGTGGATCAGCTCCCGGCCCTGTGTCTGCACGATCTCACGTCCATCCTTCAACAGTCGCAGCCTCGCCGGCAACGGACTGGTGGCGCGCAGCGTCACCGGGCCGTCCAGCCGAACGTCGTCCCCCATCGAAACAGTTCCCGCGTGGCCGGTCGCCGTGAAGCGGAAGCCTCGGCTGGGGCCTGCCAGCTCGTAGGCGATGAAAGCGTGACCAGCCCGCAGGGCGTTCAGCACCTGCCTTTTGGCCGACGCCAGGTCGGACGACAGCGGCGCGTCGAGCAGCAGGTGGGTGTTGACAGCCCTGAACAGGTATTCGTAGGGGAAGATGGTCCGCCTGAGGGGGCCCAGGCTGTAGACGTTGGCGTGGGCGTCGGCGCCGCCGATGGCAACGACCTTTTGTCCATCCCGCGTGAGGTCGTCCCACAAAGCCAGCGTCTCGCGGAAGGGCTCGGCGATGAGCAAGCCGGGAAAGAAAGCGGCGAAGACGGCGGCCGGCTTGCTGGTGAGGAAGGATTTGAACTCCGACATGTAATTCCACAACTCAATGCCGGTAAACCCTGTTACGTTCCAGTCCACCCAGGGCAGTTCGGGTTCGTCGAAAAGCGGGGCGGGGCGTTCGATGGGATGGGCGATGAAGCCGACCCCGCCGTGCCGGTTGACGGCGTTGATGAGAGCCTGCGGCCGAGAGGCCTGCTCTCGCACCTCCTGGTCCACGCCCAGGCACAAGTAGTGGTTCACCTGAGGGAATCGCCGGGGGTCGTGAACCTCTTCGCCCATCAGCAGCAGAACTTTTTTGCCCGTGTTTGGGTGCGTGTACCATCCTTCTTTGCCCGCCACCCATACGTTGTGGTCGGTGTAGACGATGACGTCGAGGCCGGCCTGAGCGGCGGCCATTGCTACTTGCCGGTGAGTGCCGGTGCCGTCGGAGTGATCGGTGTGCAGGTGAAAGTTGCCGATGATCTCGAATTGGGAGTTCGGAGGCTGGGCGTTGGACATTCCATATCCTTCCCTATTTTGCCACCTTCATCTCATCCAAATGCCGGTCCCACCCTTCCAGCATGCGGTGGGCCTGTGCCGATAGCGACGCGAGCAAATCGCGGGTGGCCGGGTCGGCCTGGGCGGTGGGCGGGTGTGTCTCATACCAGGCGACCAGGTCGGCCAGGCTGCGCCGGACGGCGAGCAACTGGTCGCCCGGGGAACGGAGGGCCAGCACTTCCCGAATCCTGGCCTTGCCCCGACGGTCGAGTTCGCGCGCGCCGGGCGCGGCCCTCATTTGACGCAGGTGGCTGGACAGAATAGCCAGCGATTCTTGCTCCCCGTCTATCAGCAGGTTTAGAGCTTCCTTCACGTGAGGGTCGCGGGTTCTTCTTTTCAGCGCCCGGCAAAGCTCCAGAAAGTTCAGAGACGCCTGCAAGTGGGTTTGTAGCTCCTTGATAGAGGGTTGGGTCATCGGGCTGTCACCTCGTCCGGTCGGCTGACCGCTCGCGCCGAAGTCCGGCGAAGAGGTCTGTCTCCACCGCTTGCGGCCAGCCCACGGCGGAGCGGGCCAGCACGAAGTGTTCGTACCGGAACCAGGGTTCGCCTATCACCTGGTCGGGGGTGTCGCTGAAGCGATTGTGTCGGCCCACCTGGGTAGCGTGACACTGAATGCCGCGCAATTTGGTCTCCACGTAGTCGCTCACGTCGATCACGGTGGTGATCTCATCGTCCCGCCGCCCGACGAAGTAGAAGGGGACGCCGTCCATCATCACCGCCGCCGGTTTGCCATCCTCCGACATAGCGGCCACCTGCGATTCGGGGAGCGCGCGGAAGTATAACTTGCTGACCTGGTGTGGCCGGCAGCCGCCGGCCAGTTGATCGGGGAAGCAGTCCGGGTCGGCGGCCAGCTCCACGGCGATGGTCGCCCAGTGATGGACGGCGATGTGATCGTAGTGGCCGTAGATACCGTCCGGGCCAAAGGTGATGAGGACCTGGGGTTTGAGTTCACGGATGATGCGCACCAGCCGGCCCACCGCCTGCCCCTGATTGACGATGGGCAGTTGGCCGTCCTGGTAGTCCAGGAAGCGCGGTGGGTGGATGCCATAAGTTTGACATGCGCAGCGCAACTCCTGCTCGCGCACGTAGGGCAGGTTGGCGGGGGTGGCCAGGTCGGGCTCGGCGATTTGGCCCGCTTCGCCGCGGGTGGCAGTCACCAGATACACGTCGCAATCTTCGGCGGCGTATTTGGTCAACGTGCCGCCGGTGCCAAAGGCTTCGTCGTCGGGGTGGGCAAAAACGGCCATTAACGTTAGTTTGCTCAATTTTATTCACCTTCCTTTGCGTAACCCTTACGCTGTTTATACGTAATTTTCACGCTAAATTTGCCGTCCATTTACTCATCGTTGCCCTGTTCTGCCTTAAAATAAAGGTAGAATTACAAAGTAATCGGCAGAATTGGTTAAAATGGGCGGCAATAGAATCAGAGTTCGTGGGTATTTTCGGAGTTTAGCATCTCTTTCGTTGGTTTTGATTATCTTCTGGGCGATGACCACGCCCGCGTGGGCCGACGAGCCCCCGCCGGATCAGGCGTTGGTCCTGTTAGCGCCCGACGCCGACGTCAACTCGGTCATCGAAGCCATCCATCTGGCCGGCGGTCACGTGACACACGTCTTTCCGCCGGCCGCGCTCATCGGCGAGGTGCCGGCCGGCACGCCGCCTCCGGTCGGCACCCTCGCCGTCCACCGCCAGCCGGTGGACGAGGCAACCTTGGCCACCCTGACGGGCGAAGCTCGCCGCGCTGCCCAGGTGTGGAACGCGCTTCTGAACCCCGAATCGCCCCCCGACACGGCCCACAGCTTAGACACCCTGGAGGCCGAATTGGTGGGCGATGCTCTGCTCCCTCCACCTCCCGATGGACTGCAACCTCTGGCCAACGACCTCACCCCCGGTTACTATGAGACCAGCGAATACTTCATCGGTCGCGTGGCCGTGGGCATCGTTTTGCCCGAAAGCGACGGGGGCGTGGACTCCTCTACCGAAGACTGGACCGAAGCTGAACGGACGCTGGTGCTGAGCGAAATCACCGCCGCTCTCAACTGGTGGGCCGCCCGCGAGCCAAACGCTCACCTCACCTTCGTCTACGACGATGGCACCGCGGCCCCCATCACCACCGGCTACGAACCTGTCAGCCGTCGCTACAGCGACCAGGCCCTCTGGATCGCCCAAGTGTTGTCCAAAAAGGGCTACACCGGTTCTTCCTACTTCGACCAGGTGCGTCAATACAACAATGCCCTGCGCGATACCTACGACACCGACTGGGCGTTCACCATCTTCGTGGTAGACAGCTCCAACGACAGCGACAACCGCTTCGCCGACGGCTACTTTGCCTACGCTTACCTGGGTGGCCCCTTCACGGTGATGACCTATGGCAACAACGGCTATGGCCCCTCCAATATGGACGCCGTCGCCGCCCACGAAATCGGACACATCTTCCTGGCCCTTGACCAGTATTACTCTGCATATCAGCGCTGTACGTATAAATCTGGCTATCTGGGCGTGGAGAATCAAAACAGCCAGTACGGAGGTTGCGCGTCGAACGTTACCAGCATTATGCGCGGCCAGACCTGGCCCTACCGCGCCGGGGCCATCGACGAATACGCGCGCGGTCAGATCGGCTGGCGTGACTCCGACGGCGATGGGATTCTGGACCCGGTTGACACCAGTTTGAATGTGGTCAATACCGGTTACATCACGGGAACCGATGCGTTCACCTTCGTCGGCACCGTGCAGGACGATCCTTACCCGTCGTCGTTCCGCCGTAGCACCATCATCAACACCATAGAGCGAGTGCAGTATCGTGTGGCGGGCGGCGGGTGGACCGACGCCCAACCCTCCGATGGCACCTTCGACAGCTACACAGAAGCTTACACCTTCGCCACGCCTCCCTTGTTCGCCGGCGACCTGGTCGTTGACCTGCGGGTGATCGACTCGGCCGGCAACGAGTTGATCCAGAACATTTACCCGGAAAACACGATTCTCGACACGACGCTGATACAGCTTGGGCAGCAGAACAAGAACGGTGAGGAGCCGACCCAGGTCACTTTTAGCGGCCAGGGGACCTCGGCGACCAGCTTTATCGCGGCTGCCTACTATCGAATTGACGATGGCCCGTGGCAGTCCCTTCCTCCCGACGATGGTGCTTTTGATGAGCCCCAGGAGGGCTTCACCTTCACTGTTGACTTGACGAGCCTCAGCCCCGGAGCCCACCAGGTGCAGGCCTATTCGGTAGACGGCAAGGGCAACATCGAAACCTCCCCCGCCACCGAATCTATCTCGGTCCAGGCGCAAACCTGGTCCATTTTCATGCCTTTGGTGGTCAGGGGACAGTAGCCGGGCATCGGCGGGATTGCCCGGTCGTGAGCAGCACCTTGACGCCGGCCACCACCTGGGCCGTCACCTGTGCCAGGTCGCCTTCCACCGTCGCCCCGGCCGCCGACGGGTGACCGCCGCCGCCCAACTCGGTCGCCAGGCCGTTGATCGCTACACTGCCATCGCTGCGCAGACTCACCTTCACCCGGCCTTTGGGCATCTCCACGCACAACACGCTGACCCGCACGCCGCCGATCTCCATACCCAGGCCGGGGAAGCCATCCAGGTCGGCGGGAGCCACGCCGTAAGCTTTGAGCGTCGCCTGGTCGAGAGCACACCACACCATTTGACCATCCGCCTCCGCCCGCAACGAATTCAGCACGTACCCCTTGAGACGCACACGCTCCAGCGGATATTGTTCGTATACCTGCTTATACAGTTGTGCCGGATCGGCGCCCGCCTCGATCAACCGGGCAGCGATGCGGTGTGTCTCGGGGCTGGTCTTGGGAAACCTGAACGAACCTGTGTCGGTGAGGATGGCCAGGTAGAGCGCCCTGGCTATGGTCGGGGTGATGACTCCGCCGGCCTGGGTGATCAGCTTGAAGATGAGTTCGGCGGTTGCGGCCGCGTCGGGGTCTACCAGGGCAACGTGGGCAAAGTCAACCGGGTCAGGGTGATGGTCGATGCAAACCACCGTGGCTTGAGCATCTGCCAGGGCGTTGCCGACGCGACCGATGCGGTCCCAGCCCCCCGAGGCGTCAATCACAAAGATTACCTCTGCCTCCCGAATCGTCTCTCGGTGGCGACCGGGGCTAAAAGTTCGCAGCCGGCGTTCCGGGTCGACGAATCGGAACGCGCCGGGCACCGAGTCGCTGTTCAAAATCGAGACTTCTTTGCCCAGCGACCTCAGATACTCGTCCAGAGCGATCTCGGATCCAAGCGCATCCAGGTCGGGATTGGTGTGTGTGGTGAGGATGAAACGCCGTTTCTCGTTTATGAGATGAATAACGTTGGACCACATACTCAAATAATGCCCCGATGGCGTGGAATTGTCAATTCTCTCGACATTGGCCAGGTGGCGGTGGGAAATTGCTTCATCTTCCATCCTATGGTAGACTAATCTGGCGTTCACCGGTCTGGTTTCTCAGGTGGTCTACTCAGGCACAAGACTTCGGAAGTCTAGGTGGCATTCTATCCGGCAGCCTTTGACGCGATTTCGAGCTTATTTTGCCTGCGGAATGCCCAACGGGAGACTTCCGAAGTCTGAGTGGCAGCACGCCTGGTAGTAACGCAATTTTTTTGTTGAGTTGAAAGGAGGGCGGGATTGGAGATCAGGAAGATTGTGCTCATCCATCCGGGGCGCGAAGGCCGCATTTGGGGCCGGGCGGCCGGTGCTCCTTACACTCTTATGCGGCTGGCCTCCCTGGTTCCCGACGACATCCCGGTGGAGATATGGGATGAAAACCTGGGCCCTCTGGACGGAAAGCTGCGTCAACTGGGGCCTCACGACCTGGTGGGTATTACCAGCAAAACGTTGGCTATTGAGTCGGCCGAGCGCTTCGCTCGCATTGCCCACGAAGCCGGCGTGCGAACGGTGGTCGTCGGCGGGGCACACGCCACCCTGATGCCCGAAGACGTAGCCCGCTGGGCCGACGTGGTCGTCACCGGCGAGGCCTATTACACCTGGCCGCAAATCATCCAGGACTTCATCGACGACAACCTGAAGCCCCACTATCACGACAGCGAATGGGCCGACCTGGCCGGCGTGGCCCCCATCACCGACCGCGTCATCAAAATGATGGACGAGAATCGTCGGTACTGGACGCCGATGATGGAGATCACCCGGGGTTGCCCTCGCAATTGTTCTTTTTGCACGGCCATCCGCGTCAGCGGCCAGCGGATGCGGTTGCGCCCGGTAGACGAAGTCGTCGACGAGATTCAGCGACGGCGCATCAAACGCTTTTTCCTCACCGACGACAACTTCGGGCTGGCCTTCCGCACCGATCCTGAGTACATCGAGGCGCTGTTCAAGGCGCTGGAACCCCTGCCGCTCAACGACTGGACCTGCCAGGCGGAGATGTTGGTCAGCACCCACCCCGACCTGTTGGCCCTGGCACGTCGGGCCCACCTGGACAAACTCTTCATCGGCTTCGAGTCTGTGAACCCTGCCAATCGCCGCGAACTGGGTGGCAAGAGCAAAGGGCTCACCGCTCAATACAAAGAAGCCATAAAAAGCATCCAGGCGCACGGCATCGGCGTGGTGGGGTTGTTCGTCTTCGGCTTCGACCACGACACGCCGCAGACGCTCGTTGACACCTGGGATTTTGTGCGCGAGAGCGAGTTGGACAGCGTGAGCATGACCATCCTCACCCCCTACCCCGGCACGCCCTTCCGCGCCCAACTGATTGCAGAGAATCGTCTGATGGATAAACAGTGGCGCTATTACGACACGGCCCACGTGACCTACTATCCCAAACGGATGACGGTGGAAGAGCTGGAGAAGACTTACGACTGGTTCTGTCGCAAGGCCTACAGTCCGTGGAGCATAGCTCAGCGCGGATGGCGCACCCTGCGTCGCCACCCGGCGTCGCGTATGCCGCGCAAATTCTTTGGCAGTTTCAGCACCGACTACGGTTATCGCAGGACTTTTGCCTGGCGCCACGTGGATGGCAACCGGCTGCTGAGTGCGTGGGGCACTACTGGATGAGGGACACTCTACGGGGAGACCACCGTTGTTCCGGTGGCCAACAATGTCTCCAACGCCTGACGGGTAGGCAGGGAAGGTTGCGCGCCTAACCGAGTGGCGGCCAGGGCGCCGGCCCCATTCCCCCAGCGTACCGCTTCGGCCAGCGATTTCCCCTCGGCCAGGGCGACGGCGAAGCCTCCCACAAAAGCATCACCGGCGGCTGTGGTGTCTACCGGCGTTACGTCGAAGGCAGGGAAGTGCTCTGTCTCTCCTTCTTGCGTCAGCAGCGCACCCCGGTCGCCCAGCGTGAGAATCACCGTGCCCACACCCAACTCCCGCAGCGCCGTGGCGGCTGCTTCGATCTGATCCCGGCTTTCGACGGGCATGCCGGTCAGC
The DNA here is from genome assembly GCA_024276515.1 of Chloroflexota bacterium. GTDB lineage: Bacteria > Chloroflexota > Anaerolineae > 4572-78 > NAK82 > JAJRXB01. The sequence continues at coordinate 1,375 of JAJRXB010000575.1, read as the reverse complement.
AGTGCCGTCTCGTTCTCGTTGGGGATGAGCACGTCCACCAGCGACAGCAGCGCGGCGGGCAACGGGCGGGCGGGGGCCGGGTTGAGAATGACCCTCACCCCGTGGGCGCGGGCCACCTGCGCGGCCCGGGTTACGGTCTCCAGCGGACTCTCCAGTTGCAGGAGCAACACGTCGGCAGAGGCAATGGTTGCTTCGGCGGCTTCCACGTCGGCCGGCGAGACCCGCATGTTGGCCCCGGAGGCGACGACGATGCTGTTTTGCCCGGCGTCGTCTACCTCGATGAGGGCCACGCCGGTGGCGGCCTCCGGGTCCTGGGTCACGAAGGTGTGATCCACGCCGGCGGCGGTCAGGTTGTCCAGCAGCGGATTGGCGAAGGTGTCACGCCCCACCCGCCCGACCATCGAGACCCGAGCTCCCAGCCGGGCAGCGGCCACGGCCTGATTCGCCCCTTTCCCGCCGGGGAGCGTGTGAAAGTCGCCACCGATGATCGTCTCGCCGGGCCGGGGGATGCGTGGCGTGCGTACCACCAGGTCCATGTTCAAACTGCCGACGACGGTTATGCGTGCGGTCATGCGGCTTCGCCCTTCTATATGCCCAACCTGCCGCGCTCAGCTTCCCAGGGATAGACGATGTAGTCTTCGGTTTGTTCGCCGAAAATGTCGGGGACCTGGTCGGGCGCGGTGATGGAACTGCTAGGGCGATAGTGGAGCACCAGCGTAACCGCATTGCCGCCTGCCTGAGCAATCCGCTCACGCACGCTGGTGATGGTGATCCCTTTGTCCCAGATGTCGTCTACCACCAGAATACGTTTGCCGTGGAGCAGGCTATCGTCGGGGAATTGCAAGAAGATGGGCCAATCGAGGGCTTGATCTTCGTCCTGGAAGAACCGTACCGAGGCAATGAAGACCTGCCGGATGCCCAACCGTTCGCTGAGCAGCCCGCCGGGGACGATCCCGCCCCGCGTGATGGCGATCAGGGCGTCGAAATGGCCTGCTACCTGTGGCACGATACGGTCGATGAGCCGGCAGACGTCCTCCCAGGTGAGGTATTTCTTCTCCATAGGTCGTCGCTTCCGCGCAAGATAGTTGATAGCCGATGGCTGATGGTCGGGTAGTCTCCCCGTTAAGCGTTGATGATGTTTGGGAGTGCGAGGGCTTGCCCTCTCCCTCCCCCCAACCCCCTCCCTCTCCCAATTTGGGAGAGGGAGGGGGTGCAGGCGGGGGTGGGTGAGGGTTTTGCCTCCTCTCGCCGCCAACACGCAAGAGGGAGACTACCGATGGTCGAGACAGGGTACTAAAGAGTGTGTCGGATACACTCTAAACTATACTTGATGTATGCCATTGTTGGCAAATCGGCGAGACAGGTGACAGGCACT
>JAJRXB010000574.1 GCA_024276515.1 Chloroflexota bacterium | reverse complement strand
CGGTAAATTACAAGGCTCATGTATGAAAAGTGTGCCGACATGTCACCGCGAGCCGGAGGCGACCCGCACCTGCGTGCCCCGTACGGGGTACTGCGGTGGGGCAGGTGAGCGGTCTCAGTCGTTGGCACTTGCGTGCGGTGCAAGTGTCGCTTCGCTCGCAATGACATGCACAGATTCTAGACATGAGCCAATTACAACTTTCCGTCGTCAAAAAAGCCGCTGCCGTGAAAATGGGCAGCGGCTTTTCTTTCGTCGCTGTAGTAGTTACGACTTCAGTCGTCACTTGCGGGCGCTGGTGGGCCAAAAAACGACCGAAGTCGTTACTACGAACGCCTGACTTTGAATTTTCAGACACGCCCTCACGGCCAAATTTGGAAGCAAGACCCCCAACTGCTGTCGTCGGTGTACCAGTAGTAGATGGTGTCGGCTTTCAGAACACATTCGGAGTTGTACGATTCAAAGCGTGGGTCGCTGGCAGTGTAGGTGTAGCTGCCGGGATCGTAAAAGACCACCTTTTGAGTGTTGGCTATCAGCTTGTGTTCCTGGTTGCCCATGGTAAACACCAAATCGGCGCTGGCCTCGTTGACCAGGACGATGCTTGCCTTCCCCGGCGGCGGGAACCACTCTGCCGGGATCTCGCTGCTGGGAGAAGGCGTGGGCGTGGACGTGGGCGCTGGCGTGGGTGGGGGAGGCTCTGGGCTTTCGGCCCCGGCGCCGGGCCTTTTCACGCTGACGTTGTCGAAGGCGATGTGTACCCCCGCCTCGTCGTAGGTGCCGGCCACCAAAGCGATGTCCCCGCTGTCGAAGGCGCTATCGGTCACGCTGGCAACCCGGTCGCCGTTCACGTAGAAGTCCATGCGGCTTCCTTGTGCGACGACGGTGAGGTGATTGGAAGCATTCCCCGGGTTGATGCTGCTGGATGCCTGCCAGTCGGCCAGGATGGTGAAATCCCCGTCTTCCCACTTGGCAATGGCCGCGTAACCATCGCCAGAAATATCAAACTCGTAAAAGTTGTTGGGGTCCTGGTAACGGATGATCACCCCGTAGTTGTTGTTGTCGGGGCCTGCCACCTGACGTGCGTCCAGCTCGACGACGATGTCGCCGGCCTCGTAGCGACCGGGGCTGGACCACACCAACGTGTTGGCCGCGTGGACCGTCAGGTGCAATTCCCCATCGATGATCTCACGGGTTGCTTCTTCTCCGGATTTCAGATTCCAGTCGCCCGCCAGCGGGCCTTCAAAATCTTCAAAAAACGTTGCCGTCGCCGGTTGCGAGGGGGTAGTGGGCTCTTCGGCGGGCGGTGCTGTCGAAACAGTACCCTCGGATGGCAGGTCTCCGATCACCTGGAAGGTGTTGAGGATGCGGTCTGCTGCGTCGAGGTCTGCCTCGCTGACAACCTGCAGTTGGAGCAGGATGATGAGCGATTGATCCTCTGGCATGGCGGCCAGGTTGACCACTATGGTGCCGACGCCACCGCAGTCGGTGTAGAAATCGTAGAGCCCTGTGTACAGTGGATCCTCGTAATCGTATCGTCCATCGTACGTGCAACCGTCGGTAAAATCAAAGAGATCGAGAAGCCCGGCTGCGTCGTACGTTTGTGCCAACACTCTGGATGCGCCAAAGAAGACTCCAGGCGTTGAGTACGAGTTGTAAAAGTCGTCGATGTTACTTGAAGCAACGATGGATGCGCCGATGATTTCGCCATTCTCCTCCCAGGGGAATCCGGTGACGTCGTTCCACTCTTGGGGAACCTCCATCGTGACCACGCCGGAATCGTCGGTGACGGTTGTGTAGTTGTAAGTGACGGTCTCTGCGTTTTCGTCGACTTCTCCCTGGAGTTCTTGCGCAAACGAGAACGACTGTTCCAGTTCGCGTCCGTTAAGTTGCCCTTCCAGCACCTCTGCGGTCGCGAAGCGTATAACTTCGACGCGGAGTATGTCTCCGGGGTCGTGGCTGCGCAGGATGTCGCAGTAGTCGGCCATCGTGCCGTCGGTGGCGAGGACCAGCCCTTCGAGGCTGACGATGATGTCGCCGCTCTTGATGCCTGTGTTGTCGGCGGGTGACCCCGATTTTACCGACGCAACCCATATGCCCGAAAGCCCTTCACCGTCGTTCACGGCGGTGCCGTTCACGCCAATCGAGTCCACGTCCTGGCCGGCGCGCAACTGCTCGATGACTTTGATCGCCTCGTCGCGGGCGATGGCGAAGTATTGGTTGAAATCGGGGACGCTGGCATAGTTGACGGCCACCACCTTGCCGTCTTCGGTCACGAGCGGCCCGCCGGAGTTCCCCGGGTTGATGGTTGCGTCGTGCTCGATCACCGCGTCAATCGAGGCCCAACTCGTCTCGCCACTCGCCCGCTCCTTTGACACGATGCCGCGCGTGAGGGTGAACTCGGGGTCGCCGAGGGGAAAGCCGGCGGCGTACACATCGAGACCCGTCGTTATGGGGCCGTCGTACCATTCGAGATACGGATAGCCGTCGCCTTCGATGTCGATGACGGCCAGGTCAGAACATTCTGAAACGCCCAAAATCCTGGCGTTGCGGGGTTCGCTCTCGCCGCCGACCCACACCTTGAGCAGTGCCGCCCCGGTGACGACGTGATTGTTGGTCACGGCGATGCCCGATTCGTCGATGATAAAGCCCGATCCCCGGCCGGCCACGTTCAGTTGAAGGCCGACTTCGGGGTCCATAAAACTGCCCTGGGCCTCGATTTGAATGGTGGCGCGCCTGACGTCCGTGAGCGAGGAGATAGCCCCGGACTCGGGAGATGGGGTGGGGGGAACGGCGGTCTCGGTGGGAGCGGCGAGGGGCGTGGGAGGCGTCGTGGGCGTGGGAGCGGCAGGAGCTCCAATGCCGCAGGCCACAAAAGTGAGAAAGACGACAACCACTGCCAAAATTCGCGTGAAACTGGAATGATAAACGTTCATCAATCTTCTCTCCTTACGTTGTTTGGTGGTGGGAGGCGTAAAATTCTTGCTGCTCACAACCTTCGCAAGGGTGGCTGGATAGTGTGAGTGTGCATGTAATAATATAACATACGGGTGGTGATAAATCAATCAGAACTGCGTTCACTGTGATTTCAACTTCACCTGCCACTGTTCTCCCATCTTGGGTGTGTGGAGGTGGGCCTCTGGCAGCGAGTGCGATAGTGCCTCGGCAAAGGGAGACAACGGGACAAGCTGGCTGATGGGTGGGTAGAAGTCGTCCCAATGGTGGGGCACTACCAGACGAGGTTGGAGCAACGTTGCCATCCGGGCGGCCACCTGGGCGATGTCGGAGCGTCCCTGGAGGGGGATGAGGGCTACGTCGGGCCGCAGGTTTGCCAGCGTGCCCTCCGTCCAGCCGGCGCTGCCGAAGTGAACCAGGCTGAGGTTGGTGGTGATGACGTGAAATCCGAGCACCTGGCCTGCCGGCCACGCGGTCAGCAGCCGGCGCAGCGCACCCAGCCGGGGAAGCAGGCGGGGCAACGTTTGCAAAATGAGTGGCAGGTCAAAGCGGACGTGGCGGGCGGCCAGCGCGCATATTTGCAAATCGCCCACCTGAATCGCATTGCCGGGCGCAAGGGAGTGGAGGGACGACCGGGGGGCTCCGTGGTCTGCCAGCGTTTTGCACACCGTCGCCGAGGCGTAGATGGGCGCGTTTAGCCGGGCGGCCAGAGCGGGCACGTCAAAGGCGTGGTCAAAGTGTCCGTGGGTGACGAAGATGGCATCAGCACGCGGGATGTTGCTCAGACCCTCGGGGGATTGAGGACGTGCGGTGGAAGGACGGCTGAGATAGGGGTCGATCAACGCAATCGTTCCGCCGTCGGTCCTCAGTTCAAATCCGGCTGTGCCCAGCCATCGGAGTTGCATCGCTTTTTGCCTGGATGTGTGATTCAAACTATCAACAGCGTTGTGCCGTTGATTATAGCCTGTTTTCTCTCAAAGGGCAATGCCAGGCGCGGCCCTGCCCCGCTATCCTGGGCGCGTTCGATTTTGGGGGAAAAGACCCTTGGGGTTTGCGCAGCGCACGGCTCTCACGGCCACTCCTCTTGAGAAGGCTACTTCGACCTGCCAGGTAGTCTCCCTCTTGCGTGTTGGCGGCGAGAGGAGGCAAAGCCCTCGCCCATCCCCGCCTGCACCCCCTCCTTCTCCCAATTTGGGAGAAGGAGGGGGCTGGGGGGAGGGAGAGGGCAAGCCCTCGCGTTCCCAAACATCATCAACGCTTAACGGGGAGACCACCACCTGCCAATACCTCTCGAAACCCCACGGGTCCGAAGAATTGTCCCTGAATCCGAACGCCCGGTATCTTCGCCTCATTGACACCCTTGTCCCTTTGTACTATTATAGAATTGTCCAACGAAATTTGCGTTATTCGCGAGAATTTTCTGGTTCTGATAACTATGCTATGTCCTTCCTGTGACTTTCAGAATCCAGCCAGCCACCGATATTGCGGACGCTGCGGCAAGAAGTTGCCGGCGACGGCCCCCTTTGGCATGACGGGCGGCGCGTTGCAGGGCGAGCGCAAGCAGGTCACGGTGATGTTCGCCGACATCTCCGGCTTCACTGCGATGTCGGAGCAGCGCGATGCCGAAGATGTGGTCACGCTTCTCAACGCCTGCTTCGCCAAACTCAGCGAGTGCGTTTACCGCTACGAAGGGACCATAGACAAATACATCGGCGATGCGATTATGGCCGTCTTTGGCGCGCCCCGTGCCCACGAAGACGACCCGGAACGCGCCATCCGCACTGCCCTGGCCATGCGAGAGGCTCTCGACGAGTTCAACGCTAATCCGCCACTCCCCCTGGCCGAGCCGCTGGGCATTCACTTTGGCATCAGCACCGGCTACGTCATCGCCGGCCTCATCGGCACCGAGCGCCGTCAGGACTACACGGTGATGGGCGACGCCGTCAACCTGGCCTCGCGCCTGGAAGACGTGTCGGACCGGGGGCAAATCTTCATCAGCGACGACACCTATCGCCTGACCAGTCGCCTCTTCGTGTTCAAAGAATTGGACCCCGTTGCGGTTAAGGGCAAAGCAGAACCGGTGAAGATTTACGAGGTGCTGGGTGCCCGCGATCAACCTGGTTCGATGCGGGGCCTGACCGGGTTGCGTGCCCCCCTGGTGGGACGTGATGCCGAGGCTCGAAAGCTGTCGGTTGCCGTCAGCGACTTGCAGGCCGGCCATGGCGGCATCGTGCTGGTGGAAGGGGAGGCCGGTATCGGCAAGAGTCGCCTGGTGGCCGAAGTCCGGCAAAACCTTAAGGGTATCTCTTCGGACTTTCGCTGGCTGGAGGGCCGGGGACTTTCGTATGGCCGTTCGCTCAGCTATCACCTGCTGGCCGGCGTCCTGCGCGATTACCTGGGGCTGACGGACGAAGACGACGAAGCCCGGATGTGGCTCAAGTTGCGGGGGATGGCCCCCGATCTTTTGGGTTCTCGTGCCGACGAGGTGTTGCCTTACCTGGCAGTGTTGCTCAGCCTGCCGCTGCCCGGAGCGATGGCCGAGCAGATTCCACAGGCCGATCCCCAATTGCTGCAGCAGCGAGTCTTCGTCGCCTTTGGCGAATGGGTAGAGGCGGTAGCGGCCCAAAAACCCCTGGTGCTGGCCTTCGACGATATGCACTGGGCCGACCCCAGTTCGGTGGCGCTCATCGAATATCTGATGGCGCTCACCATGCGTAACCCGGTCCTCATCCTGTGCGTCAGCCGCCCAGACCGGGAGGCCCCTTTCTGGGAAGTTCGAGAGCGGGCGATGGCCGATTACGCCGATACCCTGGTCCACATTCCGCTGAACCCCCTTTCGTCCGACGAGAGCCGAACGCTGGTGGATTCTCTGTTGCAAATGGAATATCTGCCGCCGGAGGTTGAGTGGATCATCCTCAGCCGGACCGAGGGTAACCCGCTGTTCGTCGAGGAGGTGTTGCGGACCCTGATCGAGGAGGGGACGCTGGTGCGGGACGATGGCCATTGGCGAGTCGCCCGGACGGTGGACGTGACCGAGATTCCCGATACTTTGCAGGGGGTGTTGACCGCGCGTATTGACCGGCTGGGCGAGTCGGTGAAGCGGGTGGTGCAGATCGCCGCCGTCGTGGGGCGTGTCTTCCCGCGATACGTCCTCGACCGGGTGGTGGACGATCCCTCCATCCTGGACGAATGTCTGGCCCAGTTGCAAGTCACCGAGATCATCCGCGAACGGAGCCACGACCCGGAGCCGGAATACATCTTCAAGCACATCCTCACCCAGGAGGCGGCCTATCAAAGCCTGCTGACCCAACAACGCAAAGCTTATCACCGGCGGGTCGCCGATGCCCTGGCCCGTCTCTTCTGGGAGCGGGGGGAGGAATATGCCGGCCTGGTCGCCGCCCACTACGAGCGGGCCGAGGCCTGGCCCCGCGCTCTGCGCTATCTGAAGCGAGCCGGCGACGCCGCCCGTACCAGCTTCGCCAACAAAGAGGCCATCGACTACTACACCCGTGCTCTTCAAGTGGCCGACCGGCTGGGGGATGCGGCCAAACCGGCCGAGCGGCTATCCCTTTACGAGCGCCGGGGTCAACTGCTGGCCCGGCTGGCCAACGTGGAAGGAGCGCTGGAAGATTACGAGCGGATGCGCGAATTGGCCCAGGCCATCGGCGACCAAAAGGCCGAATTGCGTGCCCTCAACGAAATCGGGGGGTTGCAGGCTGGTCGCCGCGACTACGTCCGTGCCGCCGACTACTTTAACCGGGCGCTGACGTTGGCCCGCGACATTGGCGATCAGACCGGCATCGCCGACAGTCTCAACCGGCTGGGGGGCTTTCACTTTAACACCGGCAAACCGGAAGAAGCGCAGGTGTGCTACCGGGAGGCTATGGAGATCGCTCGCGCCCTGGACGACAACTCGCTGCTGGCAGCCAGTCTCGACGGGCTGGGGCAGATCGATTTGCTGCGAGGCCGGGTGCGCGCCAGCCTCGATAAATATAGCCAGATTGCCGACCTGCATCGTCGTCTGGGGGACCAGGCCGGCTTGATGGAGGCGCTCAACGCGCTGGCAGCAGCCTACACCTGGCTGGGCGAATACGAGCGGGTTGCCGATGCCTGCCAGGAGGCATTGGCCTTTATCAGCAAGGTGGGTAATTTGCCCGTCGTCCCCTCTCTTCATACCTACCTGGCTATCAGCTACCTCAACCGGGGAAACCTGGGAGAGGCGGTGGACCAGTTGCAGGCGGGGTTGTTGGTTGCCCGCTGGTTGGATCACGTCGCCATGCAGGTCGTTGGCCTGTCCCGGCTGAGCTATTATCACTTGGTCGTTGGCTGGTTCGACATAGCGCTGGAGACCGTCGAAGAGGCGGTAGCCCTGGCCCAGAAATTGGGGTCGCCGCTGTGGGAGATGCGCGCCTGCACCAGCCTGGGCATTGTCCGCCTCTACCGTGGCGAGTTACACGAGGCCATCCGCGTGCTGACCCGGGTGTACGACATAGCCTGCGACCTGGATTTCGCCCCGGACCGGGTGGTGGCGCTTTACGAGTTGGGACGTGCCAATCTGGCATTGGGCAACCTGGACGCCGTTGGGGAGACGTTGGAGCCGCTGCTCAGCCTGGCCGACCAGCGTGAGTTGCGCGAGTATCAGGCCCGGGGTCGCTGGCTGTGGGGTCGGCTGGCCCTGGCCCGGGGAGACCCGGCCGGCGCGCTGGAGGCGCTGGAAGATGCCCATGCCCGCGCTGATGCCATCGGTAGCCTGCTCATCCTGTGGCGAGTTGACACCGCTCTGGGCGACGTTCATCGCGCCGCCGGCCGTGGCGCCGAAGCGCACACCGCTTACTGGCAGGCCTGGGAGACTCTTCAGACCATCACCGCCACCCTGCCCGACGAGGCAGCCCGCGAGAGCATGCTGGCCTCGCCTCCAATCGCCGAGTTGCAAGCGAAGATGGAGATTGGAGATTAGAGGTTGGAGATTGGAGATTAGAGATTGTCTTTGGTAGCCCGCGTGCGCCGTGCCATTGAGCGGCACAGCCTGCTGGCCCCCGGCGAGACAGTCGTCGTTGGCGTGTCGGGTGGCCCCGATTCTCTCTGCCTGCTCCACGTGCTGCGACGGCTGTCGCCGGAGATCAACCTGAACCTGCACGTTGCCCATTTGAATCATCAAATGCGTGGCGAGGAGGCCGATGCCGACGCCACCTTCGTCGCCGGGCTGGCAGCCGATTGGGAGCTGCCGGTTACGATTGAGAGAGTGGACGTGCCGGCTCTGGCCCGCGCGCACAAGCTGGCTCCCGAAGAGGCCGCCCGTCGCGCCCGCTATGCCTTCCTGGCCTGGGTGGCGGAGCAAATCGGCGCCCGGTCCATCGCCGTGGCCCACAACGCCGACGACCAGACCGAGACGGTGTTGATGCACTGGCTGCGCGGCGCCGGCCTGGCCGGATTGCGCGGAATGCTCCCCGCTACCCCCCTGGGAGATTTGAGGCTGGAGATTGGAGACATCGTGCCCTTTGGGCATTGGGGATTGGCGACGGAACCCTCAAGTCTCAAATCTCAAGTCTCAAATCTCCAATCTCTAACTCTCATCCGCCCTCTGCTCGAAGTTCCCCGCGCCGACATTGAAGCCTATTGTGCCGGGCACCACCTGCAGCCCCGCTTCGACCGTTCGAACCTGGACACCACCTACTTTCGTAATCGGCTGCGCCACGAATTGATCCCCTATCTGGAGACGTACAACGTCAACATCCGGGAGGTCCTGCGCCGGTCGGCTTCGGTGATTGCCGCCGACTACGACTTGCTGCGCGACCAACTGGAGGCGGCCTGGGGGCAGGTGGTGCGCGAGGGGTCGGACCGGGCGCTGACCTTTGACCTGGCAGCCTGGCGGGCGCTGCCCCTGGCCTTGAAACGCTCTACCATCCGCGAGGCGATTCACCGGCTGCGGCGCGCGCTGCGCAACATCGACTTTGTCCACGTGGAAAACGCCGTCGAGATTCTGGCGGATGGCGAGACCGGCGACCAGGTCACGCTGCCCCAGGGTCTGATGCTGACCATCAGCTACGACACCTTCACCGTCGCTGATCGGGACTATCGCGTCCTGCCCGATTTGCCCTTGCTGCTGACCTCCGACTCCGTGCCCGTCCTCGTCCCGGGGCGCACCCGGTTGCCGGAATCGCCCTGGACCTTGCGGGCGCGGGTCTCCTCTCGCTCGGCGATTCCCGCCGAGGCCCTGACTGCCGCCCGGGGTTGGGAAGCCTACCTGGACGCGGCGGTGGTGGGGTCGTCACCCGCGCTGCGCACCCGTCGCCCCGGCGACCGTTTTTGCCCCCTGGGTATGGGGGGGCGGAGCAAGCGGCTCAACGAGTTTATGATCAACGAGAAAATCCCTGCCCCCTGGCGAGCGCACATTCCTCTGCTGGTCAACGGGGAGGGTCAAATCGTTTGGGTGTGCGGCTGGCGGCCCGACGAGCGCGCCCGCGTCACCGAGAGCACGCAGCAGGTGGTGTGGTTGCGCTTTGAGAGGAATTAAGGAGTGGGGAATGAGGAAATCGGGGAATCAGGGGTGAGGGATATAGCAAAATGGTTATGACATCACAAAGGAGGCGGCAGAGCGATGGGGATTGAATTGAAAGAGTCTATGCTGGTCAGGCAAATGGATTCTCTATCGCACAACCCTTCTGATTAGAAAGGATAGAAGGCTATGCCATTCCAAGCCACTGCAGACCGACGGAATGAAATCGCAAAGATGCTTCAGAACAAACAGAGATCGGATCCCAGCGATCGCACTCTTGCCCATGACATCGGTCTTTTCCACTACTGGTGGGCCAAGGCTTTGGAACAGAAAGAAGCTTTTGACGCGGCTGATGAAGTCTGGCGTCATGTTATTGCTAATTGGGCTATGGTGCTGGAAGATGATATATTCTGGCAAGATTGGTGTGGTCGTAAGTCCGAGGTCTACAAGGTAGATATTCCCCAAGGTGACGTACAAGCCGTGCGTGATCAATTGAAAGAAAGATTACAAACTGACCTGGCAGATTACAGCAGTCGTCGCAATAGAGGAGATCGGAGTGGCAGGACATCCGAAGGTGATCCACTAGACTTGGTCTTCGAGCTCGAGACCAGAGCAATCCAGGAGTTAGAGCGCGTAGGTGGTTTCCCCGCGCCGGGCGACCAAGGCGAGAAAGTTGTTTATGGTCCGCTTATGCTGCGACGGCTTGGTCTATCCTCGGCCTTTAGTCAGTTTATCGCCAGTCTTGGCCCGATTGATAGTGAAGTATCAGATATGTTCGCCCGCTTGCTCCAGCTTCTCATTGATGAAGAGTTGGACGAGTCGCTTTTCGACACCAAATCACGTAAGAAGCTGATGCAATATTTCTCTCAGCTGGGAATTCCCTCTGTCTACCTGGATCGCTCACAGCCACAACATGCCCTGGCTGTTTTGAGTAGGCGTTGTTGCCACCAGGCTAACTTGGCCAGCGAATTGGCTAACGGCAGCCGGAAGCATGTGGAGTGGTTACCCTTTATCTGCTACGAAAGCTGCCCCCAGTTTGACGAGTGTAACCCAGCTTATGCCGCTATGGACAATGGGGATCAAGTTTTGTTCGGACATGCCGTAGAATTAGCTATTGAAGCTCACATGCGCATGGCGGAACTGTTTATTGCTGCCGAACAAATGGAGGTCCAACAAGCCTTTACGGAGTGGCAAAAGGCCGTCGCGCTGGCTGAGGAGATTGATAAAGCAAAGGAAACTCATTCCGCTATTATAGAGGTGATCATTGGTAGAGCAATAGTCTTGGAGAAGCGTAAGAAGCTTGACGAAGCTATCGGGCTACTGGATGCGACTGTGAATTTGTATCAGGATGATCGTTTGCAAGGCAAGTTGGCTGAGTTGCTGACCGATCAAGGCGTTAAGGCAGGTAATGAAGAGCGATGGGAAGATGCAGTGAAGAGCCTGCGCCGAGCCCACCAGTTGAACCCTCACGTGCCTCGCGCACGCAATAACTTGATTATTGCCTTGCGGGGCTACGCTGCTCATTGTCACTCCGAAGGTGATCATAACCGTGCCCGAGAATCGCTGGCGGAGGCTTTGCATATCTTGGAGGCAGAGACGGCGGCAGATCATGATGATCTACGCTTAAGAGAGCAATTGTCCCGTGTGCGAGCTGAACTAGCCATAGTTAGTGGGGCCGAGGGAGGGTTGTTAGAGGTACTTTCGAGCTTGTTGGCTGCTGCCTTGGGAGGAGACGATGTAGCGGAAGGGACAAGAGCACGTATCAGGCCGCTGGAGCTTCGAGGTGCCATGTTAGCCGCCCAGGGGCAACTTGCAGAGGCGGAAAGGGAATTCAAGAAAGCTATTGAGGTAAGCCCTGGTCGCAAACAGCCGCTGATTGGCCTGAGCAAGCTCTACACTCAGGTGAAGGATGTTGAAGGCGTTATCGAGATGCAGAGGCGCATTGTCGAGATTGATCCCACAGAACGGTTCAATGCTCAGGTAAACATAGGCAGAGTCTTGCAGGAAGTTGAGGATTATGATAATGCCTTAAAATATTTTCAGTTGGCGGTAGTTGTAGCAGAGGATGACGAACAACAGTCCTATGCGTACGAACTTATCGGCGACGTATTGATAGCTCAAGGAAGATTTGGAAAGGCCGAGGCTGCGTTGGACAGATCCCTTGAACTCAATCCCCGCAACAAAGGTGCCCGAATCAGCCAAAGGAACCTCCAGCTAGCTCGTATGATGTATAAATATGGACCGACCGCCCGACGTGCTGAAGAGAGAGAGCGAAAGGGATTCCTGGAGGGGCTTCTGGCTCGGCTAGCAGGCCAAGATCCAGTACAACAACCGGCTGACCATAATGCGGATTTTACAGCGATGATTGAGCAAGCTCTGGGCATTTCTCCCTCTGGGGGACAGAGTGCGACAACGACGAGTGGAACCGCGGAGGAGGAGATTTTGGAACAACTTCGCCGACTTCTTAGCTAGCCACAGGCAAGGTAGTCGGATATGTGGATTTCGGGTGGGATCGGTGGCCATCTTGGGTATTGTGGATGAAGGAGGGGATACTATGATGTAATTTCCTTACGGGTATGCATATCTTGGAAAGCCGACGCCAACCTTTGGATCACTGAAAGACAACAAGAAAGGAGCATACCGATGCCTACCGTGCAGAAACTCGATTACAGAATGATCGAGAAGTACCTGAAAGGACGCGACCTTAAATATCTTCGAGACAGCGATGGCGATTATCAGGTGGGTTTCACCTATGACGAAGACTTTGGATGTTCACTGACCGTGTGGCTTATCGTTAGTGGTCAAAGCAGGGATACCTATATGGTACTAGTTATGTCTGACAAGCATATTCCTAAGAGTGATTGGGCACGGGCCATTATGTTGTGTAACACCTGGAACAAAGAGAGGCGTTGGCCCAAGGCATATCTGAGCGTGAATAATCCTGACGCGGATACGATTGGCGAGATCCGTCTTGAGCATCAAATTCACCTGAAGATGGGGATCCATCAGGAACTGCTAAATGACTTCACCGACATGGCGATTTCCGGTGCCTACCTTTTCTGGAGGTGGGCACACAAGGAGCAGGGTTTATAGCTCCAGCCATTGAAGTCCAAGCTGTGTCACGATAACCTCTCGTTCTTGCGATTGAGTCCTGGACGTAGTTGCCCCCGCTTTTGGGCAGCATGGCCCGGCTGGCGGCCTCGCTTGTAGATTAGGCGCGATACCCTTCAAAACCGATTGCCCGTTCAAAAGCCGTATTCTCTACCCCGCTCGAAGAGGGTCTGTGACCCTAACTCCCATTCCTTGCAAAAAGCGGCTGGTAAGCGTTCAACGAAGCTTCGCCTCAAACCGACAAGTGATCTTCCCCCGAAAAAGTGGACACGGAGATAATAGATAAATCATTCTAACATTGGACGGATGGCTTCGAACATTGGGTGGATGGCGTTGTAACCGTAGGTATTCAGCATAGCTGAAGGAAAGGAGAGAGAGG
>JAJRXB010000573.1 GCA_024276515.1 Chloroflexota bacterium | reverse complement strand
GCAGAACAACAAGAGCTGGATCGCCTGCACGCGGAGGCTAATCGGCTCATGTTACGAAAGTCTTATGCCTGTGCACTGTTAAAGTGGCGCGGACATCAAGTCCCCAGGCCGGCAGCCAGATAGAAGGTGGTGTTGGGATATGCCAAAAGCCAAAATCCCACACCATCTGCGTCGCAAAGTCGAGCAATCTGCAACTCATCGGTGTTAATATGTAGTCAGGCTCCCGGCGACGGCCGTGGAGTTCCGACTTGCGGTGAGGCGTGTCGTATGGTATCCTTCGCCTATCTGTGAACTGGGCGGGGACGCCGCTGGGACGTGTGGTGTCGGGCCGGCTCGCAGCCGCCTATGGGATGACGCTGGTCAAGCCCGTCTTGTTGTTTGGAGCCGCCCGCCCGATTCCATTCACATGAGAAGGCCTCCGTGGTCAAGCTCGTATCGGTGTGTGCAACGCACGTTGACCCAAAACGACACGCCCCACCGCGCCTCTCGGTTCAGAGGTCCCTCAACGCGAAAGGAGTCAACCGTGTTTGAACCCAACCAACGTTTCGTCGCTCTCGACGTGCACAAGTCCTACGTCGTGGTGGGGGCTGTAGACGCCCAGCAAGACGTGGTGTTGCCTCCCCGGCGGGTGCCTCTCCTGCAACTCGACGACTGGGCAGCCCGGCATCTGAAGCCGACCGATGCCGTCGTGCTGGAAGCGACCACCAATGCCTGGCACGTCCACGACCTGCTGGAACCGCTGGTGGCCCGCGTGGTGGTCGCCCACCCTTACCATGTCAAGCTCATCGTCGCCTCGTTCGTCAAGACCGACAAGCGAGACACCCTGGCCCTGGCCCGTTTGCTGGCTGCCAACCTCATCCCAGAGGTCTGGGTGCCACCCCACCATGTCCGCGAGTTGCGAGCACTGATAGCCCACCGCCAGCGGCTGGTCTCCCAGCGCACGGCAGCCAAGAACCGCCTGCAAAGCCTGCTCCACCGCCACAACATCGTCCCCCCGGCTGGGGACGCCTTCTCAGCAGCCAACAAAGAGTGGTGGAACAGCCTGTCGGTCTCCAGCACCGAAAAGCTCCGTGCCCGCCAAGACCTGGCCACCATTGATCATCTATCGGCTTTGCTCAAAGAAGTCGAAGCCGAATTGACGCGCCTGAGCGTCAGCGACCTGTGGGCCAACCAGGTGGCCTTGCTCATCCAACTGCCGGGCATCGGCCTCATCACGGCCATGACCGTTCTCAGTGCCATTGGTGACATCACCCGCTTTGCCAAGGCCAAAAAGCTGGTCGGCTACGCCGGACTGGGGGCCCGCGTCCACGCTTCCGGCCAAACCCATCGCAGCGGGGGCATCACCAAGCAAGGTCGCCGTGAGCTACGAGCGGCGATGATTGAAGCCGCCTGGGCCGCCGTGCGCTCCTCCGCCCATTGGCAAGCCAAGTTCGAGAAGCTGGCTGTGCGCATCGGCAATCAAAAGGCCATCGTGGCCATCGCCCGCAAGTTGCTGGTGGTGGTGTGGCACGTCCTCACTGACCAGACCGCTGACCGCCACGCCGACGCGGAAAAGGTGGCCTTCAAGTTCATGGCCTGGTCGTGGAAGCTCAATAACGAACTGCGTGACGGCCTGAGCACTCGTCAGTTCATCCGCTACCACCTGATGCGGCTGGGGTTGGGTGATGACCTGACCCACATCGTCACTGGCCAGTCTACCCGGCGGGCCATTGCCCCGCCGGCGGAGGTGCTGGCCCTGCGACCGGAGCTGCTACCAACGAGTTGACATTTGCTCGGTGAAACAGAACAACCGCAGAACTGGTATCCAGCCCGCGCCAAAACGATGCTGGCGACGGGACAGGGGGGCTTTCTTTGCCCACAGCCTGGCCAAGCACGGGGAGCTTTTCCTGAGATTTTAAGGTTCTACCTCTTGACTTTGCAATCCATCGGTGTGCAGCAAGGCCGGCGCGATGGCGTACAGGCCGAACTCCCCATCGTGCCAACCCTCGTCGTCTTTGTAAAACAGCGCCGCTCCGCCCATGGAATGCCCCACGAAGGTGAACACCTTGAGCCGTTTGGTCGCCCGGAGACTCCGCAGCCGCAGCAGTTCGAT
>JAJRXB010000572.1 GCA_024276515.1 Chloroflexota bacterium | reverse complement strand
GAGCTAACCCACAGGGTGCTTCGCTTAAGCTCCAGGCTAATAGCTCAAGGACGCTAAAGCGCCCTATGTTTGCCGAGAATCACGGAGGTTTAGCCTGCTTTAGCGGGCTTTCCCTTTCAGCCTGAGGATTTATTCTCCAGGCAATGGCTGTTGAGAGACGACATGACAAATCAAACCGACACCTTCACCATCCGCGATCTGACCACCTACGACGAGTTCCTCCAGGTGCGCCGGGTGCAGCAAGCCATCTGGGGATTCGACGACCCGAGCACCGGACTGTACCCGCCGGTCCTCTTCACCGCCAGCAAAAATGGCGGCGTCGTGTTGGGCGCCTTCGACTCGGAAGGCCGGATGATCGGCTATATTTTCGGCTTCCTGGGCCGGGAGCCGGGCGGCCCCCTGAAACTCTGCTCGCAGACGATGGGCGTGCTGCGCGAGTGGCGGGGCCGGGGCGTGGCGACGGCCCTCAAGTGGGCACAGCGCGACCGGGCACTGGCGGCGGGGCTATCGCTCATCACCTGGACCTTTGACCCGCTGGAAAGTCCCAACGCCCGGCTGAATATGCGCAAGCTGGGCGCGGTCAGCCGCCGCTATTGGCGAAACATCTACGGCGAACACTTTGGCGCGATCAACGAAGGGCTGCCCACCGACCGGCTGCTGGTGGAGTGGTGGATCCGGGGTCGGCGAGTTGAGGAAAAGGCTAAGGTTGAGGCTGAGGCTAAGACTGAAGTTGAGGCTGAGGCAGTGTTTGAGGTGGACGGGTGGGGGATGTCTCGCCGGGTGACGGCGTTTCACCCTGACCTCCACGCCCCGCGCCTTTCCCTGGAGGTGCCGACCGACATCCAGCAACTCAAGCGAACCGACATGCCCCTGGCCCGTGACTGGCGGTCGCGCGTCCGCGAGGCCTTCGAAACGTACTTTGACCACGGCTACATCGTAATCGACTTCGTGACCGAGGGCCAGGGAGAGACTCGTCGCAACGCCTATACTCTCTCACCCCTGACAGACGACCTCAGAGACTGGATCGGGATGGAAAGTTAGAGATCGGAGAGCAAAGACCGGAAATGACGAAGCTCCGCGCGTTTCTCGACATGGTCCGCTTTGAGCACACCATCTTCGCCCTGCCTTTTGCCTACCTGGGCATGGTGCTGGCCGCCAACTGGCCTCCATCCCCCGGCGCCGGCATTGGACTGCCCACGCTGCGTCAGTTGGTGTGGATCACGGTGGCGATGGCCGCCGCTCGCACCCTGGCCTTCGCCGTCAACCGCTACGCCGACCGCAGCTACGACGCTCGCAACCCACGCACGGCGGACCGGCCCATCCCGGCCGGCCGGCTCTCGCCGGGCGCGACGCTGGGCTACGGCGCGGTGGCGTTGGTGATATTGATCCTGGCTGCCTGGCAACTCAACGACCTGACGCTCAAGTTGCTGCCCGGCGCGATTATCTTCCTGGTAGGTTACTCCTACACCAAGCGATTCACCTGGCTCAGCCATTGGATATTGGGCGCCACCGATGCGCTGGCGCCGGCTGGGGCATGGGTGGCCGTGCGCGCCTCGGTGGACCCGCCGGCCTGGCTGCTGTGGCTGGCCGTCACCTTTTGGATCGCCGGCTTCGACTTGATTTACGCCTGCCAGGACACCGAGTTCGACCGGGCAGAGGGGCTACACTCCGTGCCGGCCCGTTTTGGCAACGCCGTGGCGCTGCGGCTGGCGCAGGCGAATCACCTGCTGACAGTGTTGGCGTTGGCGACCGTCGGCGGGGTGATGGGCCTGGGTTGGATCTACTGGCTGGGGCTGGCAGCGGTGGCCGGACTTCTGGTGTACGAACATTCCCTCGTCTCGCCCACCGACCTGTCACGGGTCAACGTGGCTTTCTTCAACGTCAATAGCTACATCGCCATTACCATCTTTGCTGCCACGTTTGCGGCCCTTTATGTGAGATGAATGTAAAATGATCAAAACCTTTGGAATCTCCCTGGCAACCATAGCGCTTGTGCCGCTGATCTTGCTGTTTTTCACGGTCATTGGGACGGCGATCCTGGCGGCCACAAGCTGGCTCCTGACGCTTGTGACCTCGGTGAAATGATCCAGATTCAGAGTCTTACCTTCACCTATCCCAACGGAACCACAATTTTTGAATCGTTTTCGTGGACAGTCGAGCGAGGCGAGGCGTGGGCGGTCATCGGGCCCAGCGGCTGTGGCAAGACGACGCTGCTTTACCTGTTGGCCGGCCTGCGCCAGCCGACGGCCGGGCGGGTGCTGATCGACGGCCAACCGCTGACCCGACCCCGTCCGCGCACCGGCCTGATTCTGCAAGACTACGGTCTGCTCCCCTGGGCCACCGTGTGGGACAACGTCGCCCTGGGACTGCAAATCCGCGCCTTTTACGGGCCGGACGGCGTGCACACCCCCACCGACGAAACGCTCGACGACGGGCAGGCGCGGGTGAATTATTGGCTCAAACGGCTGGGCATCGACCACGTGGCCCGACAATATCCGCATCAAATCAGCGGTGGTCAGCGTCAGCGGGTGGCCATCGCCCGCACCCTCGTTCTGCGCCCCGACCTGCTGCTGATGGACGAGCCCTTCGGCGCGCTGGACGCCCTCACCCGCGAGGACCTGCAAAATCTCACCCTCGACCTGCGCGCCGAGCAGCGGCTGACGACGGTCATCGTCACCCACAACATCGAAGAAGCGGTGTTTATGGGAGAGAAGATCCTGGTGCTCCGCCAGTCCCCCATAGGGGGGAGCCAGCCCCCCACAGGGAGGGGCCAGTCCCCCGCAGGGGGGGGACCGCCTCCCAACCGGGAGGCGGTGGTCATCGAAAATCCCCAGGCCGGGAGCGAAGGTTATCGTCAACGAGATGCCTTCTTTGCCCGCTGCAACGAGCTGCGCGAGTTGATGGGAGAGGCAGCCGATGAAATGGCGTGACGCAGCCTGGGGCTTCGTGGCGACGCTGGTCATCTGGGAGCTGCTATCGTTGCTCATCGCCCGCCCCGTCTTCCCGCCGCCGACCGACGTGCTGGTCGTCTTCGCCCGGCAAATCACCGGCGACCTGGGACGGCATTTGCTGGTCAGCGCCGGGCGGGTGATTGCGGCCATCGTCGTGGCCGTGCTGGCGGCCGTCCCTTCCGGGCTGGGGCTGGGCCAGATTCGTACCCTCAACCGACTCTTCTCGCCCCTCATCTACATCGTCCATCCCATCCCCAAGATCGTGTTTCTGCCCATCATCCTGGTCCTCTTTGGCTCCGGCGACGGCAGCAAAATTTTCCTGATCGCCCTCATCCTCTTCTTTCAAATTCTGGTCGTGGTGCGCGACGAGGCGGCCGACCTGCGCCCGGAACTCATTCTATCGGTGCGGTCCATCGGTGCGGGGCGGCGGGCGCTCTTTCGCTACGTCTACCTGCCGGCCTCCATCCCGGCCGTGCTGACCGCGCTGCGGGTCAGCGTGGGCACGGCGGTGGCCGTCCTCTTCATCGCCGAGACCTACGCCACCACCTCGGGCCTGGGCTATTACATCATCGTCGAAAGCTGGGGTGCGCTGCGCTACGCTCAGATGTACGCCGGCGTGCTGGCGATGAGCCTGCTGGGCCTGGCCCTTTACTTCGCCGTGGACAGCCTCGACCGGCGGCTCTGTCCCTGGCGCGAAGCCAGTTGACGAGGAAATGATGCCGGGCTATAATGGCGTTGGAGGTGGTGGCAATGGCAACAGCTTTTGAGGAACTGGAAAAACGGGTGGAAGCATTGGAGCGTATTGTAGAGGACTCACACGCCGAGCCGCCCCACTTGCCGGAGAACCCTGACGAATGGACGCGCGAGGACGTGATTGCCTTTCTGCGATCACAGGGAGTTCAAATCAGCGAGCCGACCCCCGAGGAACTGAGGTTGGCTGCCGAATGGGACGCACTTTCCGAAGAAGAGAAGCAGGCTCATCGCGCCTATATGGACAGCTTGCAACTCGATCCACCTCTCTCGCAGATAATCATTCAGAATCGTCGCTGACCTATGCCCCACTACTACCTGGACAGCAGCGTTCTTGTTAAGTGTTACGTCGCCGAGACCGGGAGTGTATGGGCCAGGCAACTGGTGTCTGATCATAACGCGACGCTTTATTCAAGTGACCTGGCTATAGCCGAAGTAGCCGCTGCCATTGCCATTCTCCGCCGGACAGGGCGCATCAACCATCGCCCGCAGCGGGAAGCTATCGCCGAGTTCTACAAGCACACAACCACATGTTTTCTTCATCCGCCGGCCAGTCGGGCGATTGTCCGCTACGCCGCTGACCTGACCCAACGTCATCCCCCCAAAGGCTACGACGCTGTTCATCTGGCCACCGCCCTCGTCTTGCAGCGCCCACTGCAAGACCGACGCATCACCCTCACTTTCGTCAGCGGCGATGATTCGCTGCTAACCGCCGCCCAATCCGAAGGATTGCCCATCGCCAACCCCTTCGATTACGCCCACCTGGACCAACCCGAGGCGACTCAATGAATTCCCCCAAACGCCTGGTCGTCGGCATCTCGGGCGCCAGCGGCGCGGTGCTGGGCGTGCGTCTGCTGGAAGTGCTGGCGCACACCGACGGGGTGGAGACGCACCTGGTGGTCAGCCCGGCGGCGCGCATCACCATCACCAGCGAAACCGACCGCTCGGTGAAAGAGGTCGAATCCCTGGCCGACGTGGTTTACAAGCCGCAGGACGTGGGCGCGGCCATCGCCAGCGGCTCCTTCGCCACCGACGGCATGGTGGTCATCCCGTGCAGCATCAAAACGCTGAGCGCCGTCGCCAACTGTTACGCCAGCGACCTCCTCTCCCGCGCCGCCGATGTAACGCTGAAAGAGGGTCGCCCCCTGCTGCTGGTGGTGCGTGAAACGCCGCTGCACCTGGGCCACCTGCGGCTGATGGTCCAGGCCGCCGAGATGGGCGCCATCATCTTCCCCCCGATGCCCGCCTTCTACGCCCGCCCCTCGTCCGTGGACGAGGTGATAGACAACGTCGTGGGCCGCGTCCTGGCCCGGCTGGGGATTGACAATCAGTTGTTTATGCGGTGGGGGGGATAGGGGGATAAATGACTGACGACTCTCTCCACCAATTGCGCGCCTTCCTGGCCGAGCACACCACCCTCACCCTGGCCACCGTCGGCCCTGATGGCGAACCGCAGGCGGCCGACCTGTATTACGCCGAGACCGACGACCTGACCCTTTACTTCATCTCCGCCGCCGACAGCCGCCACGCGACCAACGTCGCCCGCGACCCACGGGTGGCCGCCACCGTCCACGCCAACGCCCCCCATTGGCGCGACATCCGCGGCGTGCAACTGGAGGGAATGTGCGCCCGCGTGGTCGGCGCCGGGCGGGCCAAAGCCTGGGCACGCTACACCGCCAAATTCCCCTTTGTTCTGACCGACGCATCCCTGGCCCACGCGCTGCAAAGGGTAGAGATGTATCGCATCACCCCCCACTGGCTGCGCTGGATTGACAACACCGTCGGCCTGGGCCATAATCAAGAGTGGCTGATGGCCGATGGCCGGTGGCACAATCCTTTGCCCGGTCAATTTCCCGATTCGCCGACTCACTGATTCGCCAATTCGCCGATTCTCCCTATGACCTTCAACTCCGCCTCCGAAAAACGTCAATACGTCAACGCTATGTTTGCCCGCATCGCCCACCGGTACGATTTGATGAACCGGGTGATGACCGGCGGGCAGGACGTGCGCTGGCGGCGGCTGATGGTGCGCAAAGCTGCCCTTCCCCCCGGTGGGCGCTTCC
Source organism: Chloroflexota bacterium (assembly GCA_024276515.1). Taxonomy (GTDB): domain Bacteria; phylum Chloroflexota; class Anaerolineae; order 4572-78; family NAK82; genus JAJRXB01. The sequence continues at coordinate 6,841 of JAJRXB010000572.1, read as the reverse complement.
TGGACGTGGCCACCGGCACCGGCGACGTGGCCTTCGAGGCGCTGCGCCAGCAGCCAGACCTGGCCCTCGTCGTCGGGGCCGACTTCACCCTGCCGATGATGTACGTTGGGCAAATGCGGGCAGCGGCCCGTCCGGTGCGCTGGACCGGCGCCGACACTTTGTGCCTCCCCTTCCCCGACGACACCTTCGACGCCGTGGCCTCCGGTTTTTTGATGCGCAACGTCACCGACGTGGCGGCAGCTCTGGCCGAGCAGCGACGGGTCACGCGCCCCGGCGGGCGGGTGCTGGTGCTCGACGTACCTCGCCCCCCCGACACGCCCTGGGGGAGGCTCTTCCGCTTCTACTTTCACCAAATCGTTCCCCGACTGGGCGGACTCATCAGCGGACAGCCCGACGCCTACACCTACCTGCCCCACTCGGCCGACACCTTTTTGCGCCCAAACGAGCTGGCGGCGATGATGGAATCGGTGGGCCTGCGTCACGTGCGCTACCAGATGTTAATGCTGGGCACGGTGGCATTGCACGTGGGGGTGAAGTAGTGCCCTCTGTTACGCAATACGCAGTACGTGTTGCGTGTTGCGTATTGCGTGTTGCGTATTGCGTGTTGCGTGCTGCGTATTGCGTGAGGACGACCATTGAACACATCTCATCACCATAAGCCCGCCCAGCGCGGTGTCCCTTCCCTGGTGTGGCGGGCAGGACAGGAGCGACGGCTGGCGATGATCCAACGGGCGGCCGGCGACCGGCTGACCGGCGGGCGAGTCCTCGACGTTGGCTGTGGGGTGGGCATATACATGCGCGCCTTTCGCCAGTTCACGCCTCACGTCTTCGGGGTCGAAATCGAGGGTGAGCGGGCGCGCGAAGCGTCGGCCTTTGGGGGGGTGGTTCAATCGCCGGGGGAGGCGCTCCCCTTCGCCGACGATGCCTTCGACCTGGTGCTGTCACACGAGGTCATCGAGCACGTGGCCGACGACCGGGCCTCGGTGGCGGAGATGGTGCGCGTGCTCAAAGCTGGCGGCCGGCTGGCTCTTTTCTGCCCCAACCGACTCTATCCCTTTGAGACACACGGACATTACTGGCGCGGCCAATATCACTTTGGCAACACGCCGCTCATCAACTATTTGCCGAACCGGTTACGGAATCGGCTGGCGCCCCACGTGCGGGCTTACACAATCCGCGGATTGCGCGCGCTCTTCGAGGGCCTGCCGGTGCGAATCGTCGCGCACACACAAATTTATCCCGGCTACGACAACTTGCTGGTCCGCCATCCGGCTCTGGGACGTCTGCTGCGCTGGGGAACCCACCATCTGGAACAGACACCCCTGCGCGTTTTCGGTCTCTCTCACTTACTGGTGGTAGAAAAAGACCTGGCGATGGGGTAATCGCCAGGTCTTGGAGAAACGATACTTCAGAGCTGGTGACGCTAATTCTCGGTGTGGACGACGCCAGCTTTGTCTTCCTGGTGAAACGGCGAACCCTGCCAGGTCAGTATTGTCTGTCCCACTTTGAGATAGTCGTCGATCACCTGAATCAGGTCTTGTGCGGAGATGGTTTTGGTCAGATAACCGTCGGCGCCGGCAGCCCGGGCTTCTTCCACCAAAGCCGCGTCGTCGTAAGCCGAAAGGACGAGCATAGGCACGTTTCTGTTCACCGGATCGGCCCGCAACTGGCGGATGACTTCGGCGCCGGTTATACCCGGCATCATCATATCCACCAAAATCAACGCCGGACGCCAGGCTTTTGCTTTTTCGATCCCCTGGAAACCGTCGTCGGCTGTGATCACTTCGTAGCCGGCTCTGGTCAGCAGGAAAGTAAGCATCCGCTGGGCTTCTCGACTATCTTCGATGCAAAGGATTTTGAAACCTGACACGTTCTAACTCCAATTTCGCTGCGCAAAACCGCGCAGGCGTTTCGTCGGTATGGCTATTTTATCATATCCGGCCCCAATTGCCAAGACCAATTTCTGGGGGATTTGACGGCGGAAGGACTCGGGGATGATGCCAGACGTTCGTTCACTGCTGCCCTGGCGCGGGGACGCAGCGCGCCGCGCCCTTGTCACCCTGGCCGTATCGGGCACAGCCTGTTTGGCCTATCTGCGGACGATGCCCCCAGGCCTGGTGGGGGTTGGGCGCGGGCTGTGGGATTCGCAGGAGACTCAGGCGGTTGGCGTCACCTGGGGCTACCTGCACCCGCCTGGGTATCCGCTCCAGTCGTTGCTGGCCAATCTGCTGGCGCACACGGTGGGGGCGCTGCCCGGCGTGGAGCCGGGCTGGGCGGTGACGTTGCTTTCGGTGCTGGCGATGGTGCTGGCCGTTGGATTCCTGTTTCAGGTGGCGCGGCGTCTCACCGGCCACGACCTCCCGGCTGCGCTGGCGGCCGTTGTCTTTGCCTTCAGCCCCGGCCCGTGGCGCACGGCCATCACCCCCGAAGTTTACGCCCTCAACCTGGGGCTGTGGACAGCGGTCCTCTGGCTGACACTGCGCGCCGCCGGCATTCCCTCTCCCCAGTCTCATAAGAACGTGTCTGAAAAATCAGGATTTGGACTTCCGAGGTCTCCAGTGGGCAATTTCCCCATTGAAAATGTCCGCAAAAGCCGTAATTCCGCCCCCGAAAGGCTGTTCCCCAGACCTCGGAAGTCTGGTCACAGGAATTTTCAGATATGCTCTAAGTCCGGCTTCTCACCGAAGGGGATCTACGGGTGGCTGGGGTTGGCGTTGGGATTGGCCGCCGGCCATCATCGCACCGCCGTCCTGCTGATACCCGCCGTCGGTCTGTATCTGGGGATACGGCAGGGGCGGTCGGTGGCGTGGGGACGGCTGCTGGCGGGGATGATTCTCTCGGCGGCGGTGTATCTCTACCTGCCGCTGGCCCATCTGCCCGTCCTGGTCGGCAGGCCAGGATGGCACAGCCCGCTGACCCCCGGCGACGCCACCTCTCTCGCGGGATTCTGGGAGCTGGTCAGCGCCCGCGCCTGGGCGGTCTTTTTCCGCCTGCCGGCCGACGTCGGCGAACTGTCGTCCCGGCTGGGGCTGGTTTTCGACGCCCTGGCCGATCAATTGGGCATAGCCGTCGCCGGGCTGGGATCGATAGGGCTGGGCTGGCTCGTCTGGCGACGGCCCGCTCGGTTGGCGCTCCTCGGTCTGCCGGTGCTGGGGTTGTTGGCTTTCGCCGTCGTCTACCAGGTCCCCGACGTGGCCACCATGCTGGGGCCGTTGGTGATGCTTTTGTGCCTGGGACTGGCCGGGCTGGTGGCCGGGGTCTGGGAACTGGGGCCATTTACCCTCGGCCCCCGGTTATCGGCCATCGGCTGGCTGCTGGTGGTGGGGGTGGGCGGAGGACTGCTCGTCCGCAATTACCCGCTGGTGGACGAGTCGTGGGACCGGCGCGGGCAGGCCGTCATCGCCGAGCTGGCCTGCGAGTTGAGCGACACGCCCGGTGACACCTGGCTGACGGCGGAGAGCGGCTACGCCGGCCCGTTGGTGACCTACCTGGCCGAGCGGCTGGGGCGACCGCTGGTGTGGGCCAATCCCTGGGCGGAGTGGGACTATCTGGCGGCGCTGGCCGAAGGGCGGCGGATCTTCCTGGTCAAAGATATGCCCGGCACCTGGCAATATCCCGACGCCCTCACCCGCCTGGCCGGCCCCGGTCGCTACCTGATGCCGACCGGCAGCCCCGATTTGCTCGAATTGGTGGACGCCGGCCGGCCGCCCCTGGCCGATCTGGGTTACGTGTCGTTGGATCACCCCTTTGGCCTGGGAATTTTCCTGCGCGGCTACACGTTCCGCCGTTGCCAGTTGGAGGAGGGTCAGGTGCTGCGCCTGACACTTTACTGGGAGGGCCGGGAGCGGTTGGACCAGGATTGGCGGGTGAAGGCGCACCTGTTCGACGGCGACGGCACGTTGCTGGTCCAGGCCGACAGCGAACACCCGGCGCGGGGAGCGCGACCGACCACGCGCTGGCAACCGGGCGAGGTGGTGCGCGACGTGCACGATTTTCGCCTGCCGCCCGGCGTCGATCCGTCGGCGGGGCGGGTCGTCGTTGGCCTGTACCAGATCGCCGGTGACGAGTTTCCCAGCCTGGGGGAAGTGGAGATAGCCGTCACCGAAGCGCCTTATCGGTGAGAGTCCACACCTTGCCGCCTGGCTCGCCCACGGCGCAGGCGTCCTCCAGCGGGCACTCGGTGCAGTGAGCGGCAGGGCACGTCGAGCCGGAGTCCGAGCGCAGATACCCCATCCGCGAGAGATCGGCCAGCATCTGCTCCAGCAGACTCTCCGTCACGCCCAATCGGGCGGCCAATTCGCTCGGCGTGTGAACGCCGCCCGTCGCCAGCAGGCTCAGTAGTTGCTTCAGCATGTCACGTCCCCCAACCGATCAAAGCCGCCCCCTGGTAGATGAGAATCCCGGCCGCAAAGGAAATGACCGACAAAAGCCCCACGTTGAACAGAGCCCAGCGCCAGCCACCGGTCTCCTGCCGGATGGTGGCCAGCGTGGCGGCGCAGGGGATGAAGAGCATTTCCACCGCCAAAAAGGCCAGGGCCGCCGCCGGGGGGATGCTGGCGGCCATCGTCTCGGCCAGCCCAACCGCCTCTCCGCCCGCCCCGTAGAGCACACCCAACGTGGCGATGGCGTTCTCCTTGGCGATGAAGCTGGTTATCAGAGCCACCATCGGTTGCCAGTCGAGGCCCATCAGCCGGCCGATGGGAGTCAGCAACAAGCCCAGCCAGCCCATCACGCTGTTCTCCAACCCGGGACCGGGGAACACCGAAAGGGCCCAAACGAGGACCGAGACAGCCAAAATAATGCTGCCGGCTTTCCGCAAAAAAGCCATCGTGTTTTGCCAAACGAAGAGCCCAATGGTCCGGGCGTTGGGGATGTGATACAGGGGAAGCTCCATGATGAACGCGACGTGAGCCCCCTTGAAAACGAGCCGGTTGATGACGATGCCGACCAGAGCCAAAACGATGAGATTCAGCAACACCAAACTCCAGGCGACGAGGGCCGCCTGTCGACCGAAGAAGGCCGGCGTGAGAAAGGCAACCACCGCCATCCGCGCCGTGCAGGGGACCAGAGGGGTCAGTTGAATGGTCAGCATGCGGGCGCGCGGCGAGTCGATGATGCGGGCGCCGGCCACGGCCGGCACGTTGCAGCCGAATCCCAAAAAGAGAGGGAAAAAGCTTTTGCCGTGCAGTCCCATCGCGTGCATAAAACGGTCCATCACGTAGGCGGCACGGGCCATGTACCCCACGTCTTCCAGCAATCCCAGGATGGCGAAGAAGATGACCAGGATGGGCAAAAAGGTGATCACCGTCCCGGCGCCGGCGACCACGCCGTCGGCCAGCAAGCCGACGATCCAGGGGGGCGCGCCGGCCAGGGCCTGACGGGTCAACTCGGCGCCGCCCTGGACGGCGTACGTGTCGAGCAGACCTTGCAAGGGCGAGCCGATAGTATACGTGAGCCAGAAGATTATCGCCAGGATGCCGGCCAGCACCAGCAGTCCCAGGAAGGGATGGGTCGTCACCCGGTCCAGCCGGTCGGTCAGCGTCACCTGGCCGACGCGGGGCTGCTCGACCGCCGCCCGGATCATACGCCCAATCCACTCGTAGCGCCCGCCGGCCACGGCCAGGATGGCGTCTTCGTGTTGTTTGAGAACGTTGTGAACCTGCTCCCACCGGTCTTCGGGCAGGCGGGTCCGAATCATCCGGGTTATCTCCGTGTCCCCCTCCAGCAGCTTCAGGGCAACCCAATTGCTGGGGTAAGGAGCGGGGACGTAGCCATCGATGAGGGATTCTATCTCGTCCAGCACGGCCCGGTGGTCCTCGCGGATTTCCGGGCGGCGCGGCGTGTAGCGCATCGGATTTTTCACCAGGGTATCTACCGCCTCGACGAGTTCCCGGATGCCCTGATTGCGGGCGGCGACCATCGGCACCACCGGCACCCCCAGGGCCGCCTCCAGCACGTGTGGCTCCACCCGAACGCCCTCCTGCTCGGCCACGTCTACCATGTTCAGGCCCAAAACGACCGGCGCCGGCAGGCAGAGCAGTTCGGCCAGCAGATAAAGACTGCGCTCTAACGTGGCGGCGTTCACAATAGCGATGACTACGTCGGGCTGCTCTTTGATGATGAAATCACGGGCCACCTGTTCTTCCAGCGAGTTTGCCGTGAGACTATAAGTGCCCGGGAGGTCAACCAGCCGGATGGTGGTGCCGTTGTATTGGTAGGTCCCGATCTTTTGAGCGATGGTTTTGCCCGGCCAGTTGCCCACGTGCTGGCTGAGACCGGTGAGCATGTTGAACACCGTAGACTTGCCCACGTTGGGTTGGCCGGCCAGCGCCACGGTGATAACCCGCTTCCCGGCCGGTGTCGTCTTCTCCTGGCCCTGGTTGACTGTAGCATCCCGTCCTGGCGCGGAGCAATGACTGCCGGTCGGCACCGCCCCGGCGAGGGGTATCCCCTTAACGTTCGGCAACGAAGCCTTTTTCATAGCTCACCTCTCAAAATCCCGGCTGTCCCTGGCCGGACAGACGAGTGACGTGGACTTTCCTTGCCTCGCCCCGGCCCAACGCGACCCGTGCTCCTCGCACACTGACGATGATTGGGCCATGGCCGTAATTCTGCACCATCCTCACCTGCGTTCCCAGCGTAAAGCCAAGCGAGGCCATACGGCTGCGGAAATGGGAGCCACCGTCGAGTTGACGCACCACACCGGTCTCGCCCGTTGCCAGGTCGTTGAGGCACAGCCGGTCTGCTTCCAACGTCTCCGGCTCATACTTCCGGGTTTTGTCGGTAACGGAGTCTGGGATGTCGGTCATAAGTTCTCCTCTGCTGTTTGATTTGTCCGATT
>JAJRXB010000571.1 GCA_024276515.1 Chloroflexota bacterium | reverse complement strand
TCCGGCGTCCCCTCCACCCTCACCCCAATCCTCCCCCTACGAGGGGGGAGGGGGTGAACCCTTATCCCCAATCTCCAACACCCAAAGGGCACGACGTCTCCAATCTCAAATCAGGCCCGGGGCTCGCGGCCTGGTCGGCGTCGGCCTGGCGGCGGCCGCGCTGATTCTATCCTTGGTCTCCCTGCGCCTTTTCACTCTCGAAACGCAAAACGGACTCGCCTGGTCGCTGTATGCTGCCAGCCTGTTCCTCTTCGTTGCCGGGATATGGCTGGCCGAATCGGTTCCTCTGCTTCCCTCATTGTCCCGTCGTCTCATCCCCTCATTCCCCGATTCCCTGCTCCTCGCCATCCTCCTGCTGGCGCTCTTCTTCCGCCTCTTCCACTTCTTCTCGCTCCCCTTCGGCACCTGGTTCGACGAGGCGGAGGCGGGCATTCAGGCCCGCCGCATTTTGCAGGACCCGGCCTTTCGCCCGGTGTTTTGGGAGCCCATCAACCTGCCGGCCCATCTGCTCTATCTCTTTGCCCTTTCCTTTCGACTGTTTGGCGTCAGCACGCCCGCGCTGCGGGTGATCCCCGTCCTCTTTGGCCTGGGAGGGGTGATCTTCGCCTACCTCTTTGGGCGCGAGTGGCGGGGACGGCGCTGGGGGTTGCTGCTGGCCTTTTTGGTGGCGACGATGCGCTGGCACGTGAATTTCAGCCGCATCGCTATGACCGGGATTGACACTCCTTTTTTTGAATTCGCCACCCTGTATTTTGGTCTGCGTGCGCTGCGGGGGGGGCGGCTCCGCTCCCTGGCCTGGGCCGGCCTGTCGCTGGGACTGGGCCTGTGTTTCTACGGCGCCTTCCGACTCTTCGCGGCAGCGCTGGTCCTCTTCGCAATCTGGGGGTTGGGAGCTAGGGGCTGGAGGCTAGGGGCTGAGGGCCAGGGAGCAATCTCCAATACCCAAAGGGCACGATGTTTCCAATCTCCATTCCGTCGCCTGGCTCCACGCCTGGGGTTGTTGATACTGGCCGTCTGGCTGGCGGCGATGCCCATTGCCCAGTTCGCCTGGCGTCACGGCGACGCTTTCTGGCGGCGGACGCGCACCGTCTCCATCTTCGAGAACCGGGACGAGCCCAACCTGGCGCGGGCGCTGCTCCGAAACACTCAAAAACACCTGCTGATGTTCAATTACAAGGGCGACAACAACGGTCGTCACAACCTGCCCGGTGCGCCCACCCTGGACCGGCTGTCGGCGGTGCTGTTTGCCCTGGGATTGGGGCTGGCGGTGGCCAGATCGGTGAGTCAGCGAGTCAGCGAATCGGCGAATCAGCAAATTGGCGAATCAGCAAATCAGCAAATCGGCAAATCGGCAAATCAGCAAATCGCAAATGGCCAATCGCCAATCGCCAATCACCGTTTGCCTTATGGATTCGCTGACTCGCTGATTCGCTTTTTCTTGTTGCTGTTCCTGACCGGGCTGGCGGGGGGGATTTTTACCCTGGATTTCGAAGCTCCCCAGTCGTTGCGCTCCATCGCCGCGCTGCCGGCGGTGGTTGTCTTCGTCGCTCTGAGCCTGGATGCCCTCTGGCGGGAGTTCAAGTGGGCGGCCCGAATCACCCGGCCCCGCTACAGCCTGATCCCGGTGGCGCTGGGGTTGGGAGTCATCGCCCTGAGCAACGGCACCACCTACTTTGGCCGGCAGGCGCACGATTTTGCCGTGTGGCAGGCCTTTTCCACCGCCGAGACCCTGGTGGGCAAACGGATGGCGGAGCTGGGCCCCGGCCCGGTCTACTACCTCTCCCCCTTCTTCGCGGACCACCCCAGCATCCGCTTTCACGCCCCGGTCGAGAAAATCCCCCCTGCCGATCGCAAGGTGATGCCCCTGCCCGACCCGCTGCCCGCCCGCGAGCCGCCCAACCGGCCCGTCGTCTACTTCATCCACCCCGACGAGTCGTGGGTCTTCGACCTGGCGCGGCAGATATACCTGTCGGGCTGGTTCGAGCCGCTGCCGGCCAACTCCGATTTTCCGCCGGCCGTCTTCGTGGTTCAACTGGAGCCGGACGAGGTGGCCAGCGTGCAGGGTCTCGACGTGCGCTACTGGGCGGGAGACGACTGGGAAGGGGAGGGCGTGCCCGTCGCCACCGGGCGCTCACCGGTGATAGACC
>JAJRXB010000570.1 GCA_024276515.1 Chloroflexota bacterium | reverse complement strand
GGCAAGAGCCGGGCGCGGATGTTCACCGGCGACAAGCCCACCGTCACCTTCGACGACGTGGCCGGCGCCGACGAGGCCAAGCAAGAACTGACCGAGGTCGTCGAGTTCCTGCGAGAGCCGGAAAAGTTCATCTCGCTGGGAGCGCGCATCCCCAAAGGCGTGCTGATGGTCGGGCCTCCCGGCTGCGGCAAGACCCTGATGGCCAAAGCGGTGTCGGGCGAGGCGGGCGTCCCCTTCTTCAGCATCTCGGGCAGCGAGTTCGTGGAGATGTTCGTGGGCGTGGGTGCCAGCCGGGTGCGAGACCTGTTCGACCAGGCGAAGCGGAACAGTCCGTGCATCGTGTTCGTGGACGAGATAGACGCCGTCGGGCGGCACCGGGGGGCGGGGCTGGGAGGCAGCCACGACGAGCGGGAGCAGACGCTGAACCAGATCTTGGTAGAGATGGACGGCTTTGACACGGACACGAACGTGATTGTGATGGCGGCGACGAACCGGCCCGACATTCTGGACCCGGCGTTGCTGCGGCCCGGCCGGTTCGACCGGCGGGTGGTGTTGGACCGGCCCGACTGGAACGGGCGCAAGCAGATACTGGAAGTCCACGTGCGGGGCAAGCCGCTGGCCTCCGACGTGGACCTGGAAAAGATCGCCAAGGGGACCATCGGCTTCGTGGGAGCCGACATCGAGAACCTGGTGAACGAGGCGGCGATCCTGGCGGCCCGGCGCAACAAGAAAGCCATCGGCATGGCCGAATTTCAGGATGCGATGGAAAGGGTGATGATGGGTCCCGAACGCAAGAGTCGCGTCATCGCCGACGAGGAAAAGGAGATCATCGCTTACCACGAAGCGGGCCACGCCCTGGTCGCCCGGATGACGCCCGGCGCCGACCCGGTGCAAAAGGTGAGCATCATCGCCCGGGGTATGGCCGGCGGCTACACGCTACTTCTCCCCGAAGACGACCGCACCCTCGTCAGCAAGTCTCACTTTCTGGCACGGTTGGCCGTCTTTTTGGGCGGACGCGTGGCCGAAGAGATTATGTTCGAGGACATCACCACGGGTGCCAGCAACGACCTGGAGCAGGTAACGCGCATCGCGCGGGCGATGGTCACCCAATATGGGATGAGCGAGAGGTTGGGGCCGCTGACCTTTGGCGAAAAGGAAGAGCTGATCTTTTTGGGCAAGGAGATCGGCGAGCAACGCAACTACAGCGAAGAAGTGGCCCAGATCATCGACGAAGAGGTGAGAAAGCTGGTCAACCAGGCCTACCGTCACGCCCAAGAGGTGATCACCCGCTATCGAGACAAGCTGGTGGCGATTGCCGAGCGGCTGAAGGAAGAGGAGACCATTGACGGGGAAGAATTCGAGGCCTTTTTTGCCGATTTGCCTCCCCGCGAGAAGGCGGTTCTCACCCCACAGCCAATAGCAGCATAGGCCACGCCTTATGCCAAAGCCAAAGCGGCGCTGACCGGTCAGCGCCGCTTTCTTATTTGGGTGTGGCCAAATTTTGCAGTAGTGACGGCTTCAGCCGTTCCTCGGTCGTTCCCAGCGACTGAAGTCGCCACCACCCGGCAGGGTCAGGTCAAGCCCCAAATTTTGCAGTAGTGACGGCTTCAGCCGTTCCTCGGTCGTTCCCAGCGACCGAAGTCGCCACTACCCGGCAGGGTCAAGCCCCTGCTTGCTTCTTCTTCTCTTCCTCCATCAACTCGCGGCGCAAAATCTTGCCCACCATCGTCTTGGGCAAATCTTCGCGGAACTCCACGTATTTGGGGACCTTATATTTGGCCAACCGCTCACGGCAGAATTCCAGAATCTCCTCCTCGGTGGCCGTCTCGCCTGGGCGCAGGACGATGAAGACTTTGGCTCGCTGGTCACTGCCGCCGACCGGCACGCCGATGGCCGCCGCCTCCATCACCTTGGGATGCTCATACAGCACGTCCTCGATCTCCCGCGGGTAGACGTTGAAGCCGCCGGCCGCCAAAATCATGTCCTTCTTGCGGTCCACAATGCGGAAGTAGCCGTCCTCGCTCATCACGGCCACGTCACCGGTGTGCAGCCACACCTTGCCGGTTTCGTCCTGACGCAACACGTTGGCCGTTTCGGTGGGCATACCCCAATAGCCCTTCATCACCTGCGGGCCGTTGACGCAGAGCACGCCCGGTTCGTCGGGACCCAGTATCTCCGTCTCGGTGTCGGCGTCCACGATCTTGCAGTCGGTGTCGGGGAAGGGCACGCCGATGGTGCCGATGCGCCCGCCGCTGCGGATGGGATTGGCGTGAGTCACCGGCGATGCCTCGCTCAGGCCATATCCCTCCACCAGCTTGCTGCCGGTGATGCGTTGGAACTCCTCCTGCACTTCTGGCGGCAGCCCGGCCGCGCCACTGATGCAAACTTTGATGGACTTCACGTCTTACTTGCCGGCCTTCACGTCGGGGTGGTTGTTGATGGCCATGTAGAGGGTGGGCACGCCGGGGAACATGGTCGGCTTGTGCTTGTTGATGGCCCCCAACAACTGGTCGAATTCACGGGGGTTGGGGATGAGAATCTGGGCGTAGCCCCGGTAAACCGCCTGGTTCATATTGACCGTCATCGAGTAGCTGTGAGTGAGGGGCAACGCGGTCAGCGTTATCTCCCGGCCCTCGACTCCATCTACCATCCAGTTTGCCACCTGGACGGCATTGGCCACCACGTTGCGTTGGGTGAGTTGAGCTCCCTTCGGCACGCCAGTGGTGCCGCCGGTATACATCAGCACGGCGGTATCTTCGGGCGCGACTTCCACCGGGGTCGGCTTGTCGGGTGCGTTCTTCAGGATGTCCTGGAACCAATGGGTGTTGGCATCTCCCGAAATGTCAACCCGGTGACCGCCCTTTTTCTCTTTGGCCAGGGTGAAGAGCACCTTCAGCAAGCCGGGGAAGTATTCTTTGATGTTGGCGACGATCACGTGTTCCAGCTTGGTGTTGGACCTGGCTTCTTTCACGTTGGGATACAGCAAACTCAGGCAAATGGCTATCTTCGCGCCGGAGTCGTTAACCTGATGCTCAAATTCGCGTGCCACGTAAAGGGGATTGCTGGGGACCACAATACCCCCCACCCGCAAGATGGCATAGTAAGCGATGACAAATTGCGGACAATTTGGCATATAGACGGCCACCCGATCCCCTTTCTTCAACCCAAGTTGCTGCAGGCCGGCTGCGAACTTATCAACCAGGGCGTTGAGCTGGCGATAGGTCATCTTGTTGTCGAAGAAGATGAGGGCGGTGTTGTCGGGATACTTGGCAGCCGTGTCATTGAGAAATTGGTGGACCGGGATGGGGGGGTAATCAATGCTGGTCGGTACCCCTTCGTCGTAATGCTGGTGCCATGGTCGTACTTCCATCGTCTGCTCCTCCTCCTTGAAGCAATAATGGGTAAAACCCAACAGGACAACATAATCGGTGAAACGTGATACGAAATGACCAAGCTTCACACCTCACGTTTCACCTCTTACACCTGAACTGCTATCAGTATATGCCATAGGCCCCTGGTTTGTCAAGCGATTCTGGCAAAATAAAATTCACATGACCAATGCTACCTTTGCCAATTGCCTGATTTACACTTACAATAGGAGACACGCCATAATTTGCCATCGAAGTTTCCGAATTACAGTTTAACCACCACCCCGAAACACATCTGCCGCCAACCTTCGCAAGGCTGAGGTGAACAGTTACAAATTGACAAAGGACAAAAGATGACAACCTACCGCGATGCTTTGGCCTATATCTACAGCTACACCAACTACGAACGCAAAGGGTTGCCCAAGTATACGATGACCCATTACGATCTGGCCCGCATCAAAAGCCTGTTGGATCGCCTGGGAAACCCACATCGTGAGTTCAAATCACTGCTCATCGCAGGGACGAAGGGGAAAGGTTCAACGGCAGCCTTTTCAGAGAGCATGATCCGCGCCGCCGGCTACCGGACCGGACTTTACACTTCGCCTCATCTGCATACCTTTCGTGAGCGGATTCAAATCGCCGGCGAGTTGATCTCAGAAGCAGACGTGGTGCGCCTGATCGAAAAACTCAAACCACATCTGGAGGCGATAGAAGGTCTGACGGCGTTCGAGGTCATCACCGCGATGGCCTTCTACGCCTTCGCCGAGACAAACGTCGAGGTGGCGGTGCTGGAAGTCGGGCTGGGGGGACGGCTGGACGCCACCAACGTTTCGGAGCCGGCGGTGGCCGTCATCACTTCCATCAGCTACGATCACACTCAACTGCTGGGTGATACGCTGTCGCTCATCGCCCGAGAGAAAGCGGGCATCATCCGCCCCGGGGCGTTGGTGATCAGCGCGCCACAGGTGCCCGAGGCGATGACGATGATCGAAGAAGTGTGCCAGGGGCGACGCGCGGAACTGATAGTGGTCGGCGAAGAAGAATATCGCTGGCAGCCAGGCCGGGCCACCCTGCGCGGCCAATTTCTGGAACTCCGAGGGGACCGCTATTGGATCCCCCTGCTGGGCCGTCATCAACTTGCCAACGCGACCACCGCCTGGGCCGCCGTGGATGGGATGGAACAACGCGCCGGCCTGTCGGTGCCGCTATCTGCCCGCCGAGAGGGGTTGCGAACCACCCGCTGGCCGGGCCGGCTGGAGATTCTGGGGCACAACCCTTACGTCGTCGTGGACAGCGCACACAATGGCGATTCGGCCCACAAATTGCAGGCGGCCCTCCAAGATTTCTTCCCCGGCCATCACGTCGTCCTCATCTTCGGCGCCTCGGGAGATCACCCGTTTGACGATGCTCTGCGCGAGTTGTTGCCGGTGGCGCAGCAAACCTTCGTCACCCGCTCTCGCCATCCGCGGGCCGCCGCGCCCGAGACTCTGGCGCAAACCGTGACCGGCCTGGGATACCAGGCCTCGATAGTCCTCAACGTGCCGGGCGCCCTCGATGCCGCCCTGAAGGTTGCCGGTCCCAACGACCTGGTCTGCATCACCGGTTCCATCTTCACCGTCGCCGACGCGCGGGAAGCGTGGAGTGAACAAAACGGTCTGCCCCTGCCCCCCGTCGACCCGGAGGTTTGACGTTTCGCCCAAACACATCTTTTATGGTATGCTGAGGTGACAGTCACTTTTGGCACAGTTGTCAGGTCAGAATTTGAAAAATCACCCCGTTTTTTGCGCCAACTCAAGTGACTGTCACCTGCTTCCGCTCAAAAGGGAACAACTCTATCGTGCGCCCGTAACGTGCAATATGCAATACTCCCGGAGTCGCCGAATGCCCGTCGCCAAAAGTGAATTAGATTCGATTGACCTGGACAATATAAACGTGCCCCCCCCTGACCTCGTCGCCTACCCGTTGCTCCCCATTCGGGACACGGTGGTCTTTCCGCGCTTGCTGACACCGCTTTTTGTGGGACGAGACCAATCGGTACGGGCGTTGGAAACCGCGCTGGCCGCCGACAGCCGACTGGTGGTCGCCACCCAACGCGATCCAGAAGTAGATGATCCTGCGCTGGACGAACTGTACCCCATCGGCACCGAGGTCATCATTGGCCGCATCTTGCACATGCCCGATGGGACCACCAGCATCCTGGCCCAGGGGCAACGCCGGGTTGAGCTCGTCGAGTTCGTCCAAACCACGCCCTTCGTGCAGGTGCGGGTGCGCCCCCTGACGGAAATCACAGAGCGCACCCTTTCGACCGAGGCCCTGATGCGGGCCGTGCTGGCGCTGTTCGAGAAGTGCGTCCAACTGGACCGCAACCTGCCCGAAGATGCTTACGTGGCGGCGATGAACATCGACGAGCCCGGTTGGCTGGCCGACATGGTGGCCTCGGTGCTCGATCTGGAGGTCGAGCAACGCCAGCAGATCCTCAGCACGCTCGACCCTGCCATGCGCCTGCAAAACCTCAGCATCATCCTGGCGCGCAGACTCGAAGTGCTGGAACTGGAGAGTCACATCCAGAGCCAGGTCCAGCAAGAAGTGGACAAGAGCCAGCGCGAATACTATCTGCGTGAGCAAATGAGAGTCATCCAGAGCGAGCTGGGCGAGATCGATTCCCAACTGGCCGAAGTCAACGAACTGCGCGAAAAACTGGCCCAGATCGAAATGCCCGACGAGGTGCGCGCCAGAGCCGAGCGGGAATTGAGACGATTGATGGCCATGCCGCCGGCCGCGCCCGAAGTGGGCATCATCCGCACCTACCTCGACTGGCTCATCGAACTGCCCTGGACCGCGGAAACCGAGGACAACACCGACATCGGCTACGTGTCGCGCGTACTCGACGCCAATCACTACGGGCTGCCCAACGCCAAGGAGCGCATTCTGGAGCACATCGCCGTGCGCCAGCGGGCCGCCGACAAAATGCGCACCCCCATTTTGTGCTTTGTGGGGCCGCCAGGCACCGGCAAGACCTCGTTGGGACGGTCCATCGCCGAGGCGCTGGGACGGCGTTTTGTGCGTGTCAGCCTGGGAGGAATCCGCGACGAGGCAGAAATTCGCGGGCACCGACGGACCTACATCGGCGCAATGCCCGGGCGTATCATCCAAACGATGCGACGGGCCGGCACCATCAACCCACTTTTTATGCTCGACGAAATAGACAAAGTGGGCATAGACTTTCGGGGCGACCCCAGCGCCGCCTTGCTGGAAGTTTTGGACCCCGAGCAAAACAACACCTTCTCCGACCATTATCTGGACCTGCCCTACGACCTGTCCAACGTGATGTTCATCACCACCGCCAACATCCTCGACCCGATTCCGCCCGCCCTGCGCGACCGGATGGAGGTCATCCGTTTCCCCGGTTACATCGATGAGGAGAAGCTGCAAATCGCGCGCCAATTCCTCATCCCGCGTCAGCTTGAGGAACATGGCCTGACCCCCGACGAGCTTCGCTTCTCCGACGAAGCAGTGCGGGGCATCATCCGCGAATACACCTACGAGGCCGGAGTGCGTAACCTGGAGCGTGAAATTGGACGCATCTGCCGCAAAATCACGCGCAAGCTGGCCGAAGGCAAACGCGCGCCCCGGCACGTCACGCGCAGCGCGCTGCACCGTTACCTGGGGCCACCCCAGTTCACCGAAAGCCTGGTCCAGGAATCCGACGAGGTGGGAGTGGCCATCTCCATCGCCTGGACGGAAGCCGGCGGCGACTTGATGCCGGTGGAAGTATCGCTGATGGAAGGCAAAGGGAACCTTACCCTCACCGGGCAACTGGGCGAGGTGATGCAAGAATCGGCACAGGCCGCTCTCAGCTACGCCCGCGCCCACGCCGCCAAGTTGGGCATCAAGACCAACGACTTTGACCAGATCGACATTCACATCCACGTGCCCGAAGGGGCCATCCCCAAAGATGGGCCCTCGGCCGGCATAACGATGGCTATAGCCCTCATCTCTGCCCTCACAGACCGGGCCGTTCGTCACGACGTGGCGATGACGGGCGAAATCACCCTGCGCGGCCGTATTCTGCCCGTCGGCGGGCTGAAAGAGAAGGTGATGACCGCCCACCGCGCCGGCATCAAAACCATCGTCATCCCCCGGCAGAACAAAAAAGACATGGTGGAGATTCCAAAGAAGATTCAGCGCGACCTGAAGTTCGTCTTTGTGGATCGGGTGAATGAAGTTCTCCCCGTGGCGCTGGTATCTGAAGCGCCCAAACCTCGGTAGTCTCCCCGATGGGTGCCGATAGCGAATTCATCGTCAGGGGCGTTGGGGCGTGGCGCGCCGGAACGGGGATTCTGGCGCGCCGAGGGAAACGGTCTCCGGAAAGGCAGCCCTGGAATCCCTATTCCGGGGCTGCCGGGGAAAAGAATCACCCCCGATCATCCAGCAGCGCTCAACAGGGAGACCACCCCAACCTGGCCGTGCCAAAAAAGCACAATATCGGACTTCCTCAAAAGTTGAGACCGCATCTCTGGCACGCGGCGCTCTTGCTGATCTGCGTGACCGCCTTTTTCCTGACCGCCCTCATCTCCCAGGGCATCTTCGAGCGCGTCCCCCACGTGGAAGACGAGGCGGCCTACCTCTTTCAGGCCCAGGTCTTCGCGCAGGGGCGGGTCAGCGTGCCCACACCCCCATATCCAGAGTCGTACTGGTCCCCCTTCGTCGTTGACTACCAGGGACGGCGCTTCGGCAAGTATCCGCCGGGCTATCCCCTGTTGCTCAGCCTGGGCGTGCGCGCCGGCGCGCCGTGGGTGGTCAACGCGCTGCTGGGATCGCTCAGCTTGTGGTTTATTGCCCAACTGGGCCGGGAGATCTATTCCCCCACGGCAGGGTTGCTGGCGGCTGCGCTGGGCCTCGCCTGCCCCGTCTTCCTGGCCGAATCCGCCTCGTTGCTTTCGCACCCGACCTCGCTTTTTTTCATCACCCTGTTTCTGTGGGCCTTTGCCAGGATGATTCGGTCGTCAACGTGCGAACCTCCCCCGCTGTGGCCGGTCTCACGACCCTCGCTGTGGCCGGTCTCACGACCGAGCCACCACGCGCTCATCGCCGGCCTGTCGCTGGGCTACGTGGCCATCACCCGGCCCTTCGACGCCATAGGGATGGGCTTTCCCCTTGCCCTGTACGGTCTGATCCGGGGGCTGCGCGGCGACCGAAGGCTGCTCCGCCAGGGGATGATCGTCGCCGTCGTCACCTTGCTCATCGGCTTGACGCTGCCGGCCTACTGGTATCGGCTCACCGGAGACGTTACCTCCAACCCCTACCGCTTCGTCTGGCCCTACGATCACCCCGGCTTTGGCCCCGACGTTGGGCTTGGAGGTCATACCCTGACCATCGGCCTCTTCCAGGCTCGTTTCAACCTGCGGGCTATAGCCACCGGCTTGTTGGGTTGGCCGGGATACCTGAACGTCGCCTTCCTCTTCTTGCCCTTCGTCCTCCGCCCCCGCGACACGTGGAACTATTTGCTGCTGACCAGCTTTGCCTCGCTGGTCGGCCTGCACGTGACCTACTGGTACTACGGGGGTCACGACGCCGGTTTCCCCCGTTACTATTACGCTGCGCTCCCTGTGCTCTTGTTGCTGACCGCGCGCGGCATCGAGCTTTTGTCTGCCGCCCTGCGCCGGCTGCCCGCCGGGAAAGCGGCCTCCAGGGTTGGCCTGTCCCCTGCCGGCTTGCTACCCTACCTGGCGTTGGTCGCGCTGGTGCTCTACAACGGCCTGTTCTTTTTGCCACCCCACCTGGCCGCATTTCGAGGCAAATCGGGCATCACCGCCGCGCCGTTGCGGGTGGTCCGAGACGCCGGTGTCACCAACGCCGTCGTATTCATCACCGACGTCGAAAGCTGGCACGATTTCGCCGTTTTCTTCGCCGCCAACAGTCCCACCCTGGACACCGACGTGGTCTACGCCATCTACCGAAACGAGCAGCAGGCGCGCGCCGTCGGAGATCTGTATCCCAACCGCGCGTGCTACCTGCTAAATGCCCCCCACGAGATACAGAGCCAACCCCAACTTCGGCCCTGCCCTTTTTGACAAACCTGTTCATCTTGTCCGCCAGCGGCGTCAGTCAGTCGGTAGGGGGTGAGGCATCCCCACGGTGGCCTTTCGTAACCCCTGCTTACCTGCCCGCCCGACAATCCTCGCCCGTTTGGGGCTCTATGTGGGGGATGCCTCACCCCTACTTCTCATCTTGACAAACCTGGCCTCTTTGGATATAATCTAACTGAGATTTTGTCTCAATTAAATGAAGGGGCACTACGATGACCGACGAGCCCAAGCCGGGGACATCCTGGCTGGCGGATAGCTTGCGTCAGGCTGGCTATAAATTGACCGCGCCACGCCTGGCCGTGCTCCGGGTGCTCGAGGCAGAAGGGGAACACCTGAGTCCGGCCGAGGTGCTGGAGCGGGGCCGGGCCATCTACCCCACCCTCAGCCGGGCGACCGTCTATCGAACGTTGGAACTACTGACCGGGTTGGGAGTGATCCGGCCCATTTACCTGGGCGACGGCGGCCCCTGCTTCACCTATGCCCGGGGAGGACATCACCACCTGGTCTGCTCCGCGTGCGGCGCTGTCATCGAGTTCAACGAGTGCGTCGTCGGCGAGCTGGCACAAACCCTCTCGGATCAGTTCGGCTTTCAGATCAAAAGTCACCTGCTCGAATTTTACGGCCTGTGTGGAGATTGCCAATGACGAACAGCAAATCGCAAATTGCAAATAGCAAATCTCCTGTCTCCAATCTCCAATTTTCAATCTCCGCTCTGAAACGCACGTTGATGGTGACGGCGCTGGCCCTGCTGGTGACTTTAACCGCCTGCGGGCCGGCAGCCGAGCCGTCTACGGGCCGGGACGTGGGGCAAACACCACCTGAACTGACGGCCGTTCCCCTGGGCGACGGGGAGAAACTTAAGGTTGTGGCGACCACCACCCTCGTCGGCGACGTGGTGCGCACCGTCGGCGGCGACGCCATCGAGCTGACCGTCCTCCTGCCGGTCGGGGCCGACCCGCACGCCTTTGAACCCACGCCACGAGACGTGGCAGCCGCCGCCGACGCTCACGTGATCTTCGTCAACGGCGCGGGATTGGAGATCTTCTTGAGACGGCTGTTGGAAAACGCCGGGGGCGATGCGGCGGTGGTCTCCGTATCGGATGGGATCGAGTTTCGCCGGCTTGCGGGGGAACACGGGGACGAGCACGAAAGCGGAACCGAGATGGCGACAGATGGAAGGACCGACCCGCACGTCTGGTTCAATCCGCTCAACGTGGTGGTGTGGACCCGCAACGTCGAGCGGACTCTCAGCGCCCTCGATCCGACCCACGCCGAAACTTACGCCGGCAACGCCCGCCAGTACCGGGCAAAATTGCAAGCACTGGATGCCTGGATTACGGACCAGGTGGCCCAGGTGCCCCAGGCCCGTCGCAAACTGGTCACCGATCACACGTCCTTTGGCTACTTCGCCGACCGCTACGGATTCGAGCAGGTGGGGGCCATCTTCCCCGGCTTCAGCAGCGCGGCTGCGCCGTCGGCGCAAGATTTGGTCAGGTTGGAAGACGCCATCCGCGAATTTGACGTGCCCGCCATCTTCGTGGGGACAACAGTCAATCCCAACCTGGCACAGCGCATCGCCGACGACACCGGAATCCGGGTGGTCTCGCTCTACACCGGCTCGCTGAGTGAACCGGGAGGGCCGGCAGATAGCTATCTCGCGTTTATGAGGTATAATGTGACGGCGATAGTGAATGCGTTGAAGTAACCGGGGATAACATGGCAACACTCATCGGCAGATATGCGCCGCACCAGGCAGACTCGCCCGTTTTAGAGGTATCGGACGTGACCGTGCGCTACAACGGCACGCTGGCTCTCGACGGCGTGTCGTTTCGGCTCACTCAGGGCGAGCAAGTAGCTGTGGTCGGCCCCAACGGGGCGGGCAAGAGCACCCTCTTCAAGGTCATCGCCGGGATGTTGCACCCGACCCACGGGGAGGTAAAAGTTTACGGGCACGGACCGGGTGGACACATTTGCATCGCCTACGTGCCTCAGCGCAGCCAGGTAGATTGGTCCTTTCCGGTGAACGTGGCCGACGTGGTGATGATGGGCCGCATCGGCAAGCTGGGACTGCTGCGCTGGCCAAAGGCCCGCGACTGGGATTACGTGCGCCAATGCCTGGAAGTCGTCGGCATGGCCGACCTGGCCGACCGGCAAATCGGCGAACTGTCGGGCGGGCAGCAACAACGGGTGTTCATCGCCCGCGCCCTGGCCCAGGAGGCAGAATTGATGCTGATGGACGAGCCGCTGACCGGTTTGGACGTCACCTCGCAGGAGGATATCTTTCGCATTCTGGAGGAATTGCGCCGTCGCCACGTGACGGTGATGGTCGCCACCCACGACCTGAACCAGGCAGCAGACCGCTTCGACCAGGTGATGTTGCTCAACCATCGCCTGCTGGGACTCGGCCGGCCGGGCGAAGTCTTCACCCCGGAACGACTGCTGCAAGCCTATGGCGGGCACATGCGATTGATTCAAACCGACGAGGGCCTGATGGTATTGAACGACACTTGCTGTGAAGGGAGCACGACACGCCATGGACGCCTTGCTTGACCTGCTTTTGGGTCCGTTGAGCTACCCCTTTATGGTGCGTGGACTGTTGGCAGCGGCAACGGTGGGAGTGGTGTGCGCGACGGTGGGCACGTACGTGGTGCTGCGCGGTATGGCCTTCTTTGGCGACGCGCTGGCCCACGCCATTTTGCCCGGCGTGGCCGTGGGCTATTTGCTCGGCGGCGGGGCACAAGAGCCGCTCTTTTGGTGGGGCATGCTCACCGCCGTGTTGACCTCCGTTGGGATTGGCGCCCTCAGCAAAGGGGAACAAATCAAAGAAGACACGGCCATCGGCGTTATCTTTGCCGGGATGTTCGCGCTGGGCATTACGCTGATCTCCACCGTGCGCAGTTATACGGTGGACCTGACTCACTTCTTGTTCGGCAACGTGTTGGGAGTGTCACAGCGAGACCTGTGGCTGACGGCCATCTTCGGTGGGATAGTCATTCTCGTCATCGTCGCCTTTTACAAAGAGTTCCTGGTCCTCTCGTTCGACCCGATTCTGGCTTCGACGTTGCGCCTGCCGGCCGGTCTGCTGCACTATTTGTTGCTGGTGTTGATCGCCATCGCCATCGTTGTCTCGCTGCAAACGGTGGGCGTGGCCCTGATGGTGGCCATGCTGGTGACGCCGGCCGCCACCGCCTACCTGCTCACCCGTCGCCTGCCGACGATGATGCTGACCGGCGCTGCCATCGGCGCCATCTCGGCGGTGAGCGGTCTGTACTTTTCATATTACGTAAACGTCGCTTCGGGCGCGGCGATTGTGCTGGTTTGCACTGCTATCTTTGTCCTGGCCTTCCTCCTGGCTCCAGGCCGGGGAACGCTGTGGAAATATCTGCGTTGGGTGAATAATTGATGTTCTTTGACGAAGCGAAAATTCACGTGAAAGCGGGCGACGGCGGGAATGGAGCCGTTGCCTTTCGGCGGGAAAAATACGTGCCACGGGGCGGCCCGGCCGGCGGAAACGGCGGCGACGGCGGCGACGTGATCCTGGAGGTGGACCCTCAATTGAACACACTGGTCCACTTTCAGAAGCAGGTTCATTTCAGGGCCGGACGCGGGGGGCACGGCAAGGGGAAAAACCAAACCGGCGCGCGGGGGGAGGACGTGATCGTTTACGTGCCGCCCGGAACCGTGGTGCGCGATGCGACCACCGGCGATCTGCTGGCGGACCTGACGGAACCGGGGCAGCGCGTCGTCGTCGCGCGAGGGGGGCGGGGCGGGCGGGGCAACGCCAGCTTTGCCTCGTCCACGCACCAGACCCCGCGCCTGGCCGAGCGGGGTGCGCCCGGCGAAGAACGCTGGCTGCGGCTGGAACTCAAGCTGCTGGCCGACGTGGGCCTGATCGGCGTGCCCAACGCCGGCAAAAGCACATTGCTGGCAGCGGTCAGCGCGGCCCGGCCCAAAATCGCCGACTACCCCTTCACCACCCTCCAGCCCAACCTGGGCGTGGTGAGTGTGAACGAGTACGATTTTGTGTTGGCCGACCTCCCCGGCCTCATCGAGGGCGCCCACGCGGGGGCCGGGTTGGGCCACCAATTTCTGCGACACATCGAGCGGACACGCCTGCTCGTCCACCTGCTCGACGGCGCCACCGACGATCCGTTGTGCCACTTCGACCAGATCAACGAGGAGCTGCGCCTTTTCAATCCGGCGCTGGCCGACCGGCCGCAAATTGTGGCCCTCAACAAAATAGATTTGCCCAACGCGCGGGAACACTGGCCCCAGGTAAAGGCGGCGATGCAGGCGCGCGAACTCCCGGTCTACGCCATCTCGGCTGCCACCGGCGAGGGCGTGCGCGAGTTGATGATGCAGGTGGGGCAGATGCTATCTGGCCTACCGAAGCCAGAGCCGACGACCGAGGAAATCCCCGTGTTCCGCCTGGATGAGACCCCTGAGTTCACCGTCGAGCGAGAAGAGGACGGCGGCTGGCGGGTACGGGGCGAACGCATCGAGCGGCTGGCCGCCCAAACGATGTGGCAATACCACGACGCGGTGCAGCGGGCGCAGCGACTGATGGAGAAAATGGGTGTGCTCGATGCTTTGCGTCAGGCCGGCGTGCAGCCCGGTGATACAGTTCGCATCGGCGATGTGGAGTTGGAGTGGATGTGGTAGGTCGGTGGTCAGACGGGGAATCTGGCAACCGACACCGACACCTGGCTGCTGACTACCGACGTCTGGCGCATCTCAGGGGTGTAGATGAGGCTGCTCCCAACAGAACGGCCTGTCCGCAAGTTGTAGGCGCTGATGTCGGGGGCCGGGTAGTTGACGGCGTAAAATTGCTCGACCGCCTTTTCCACATCGTAAGCTACCCGTCTGAACTCCACCTGAACAGGGCCATAGCCATTGGCGGCCAGGTTCGAGATGACCACGTAGCAGGCACGAGGGTCGCCGTCAAAGGGGAGCCCCACGCTGCCTGCGTTCACCACGCGCACACCACCTATGATGCGGTCCATCGGGACGTGGGTGTGACCGCAGGCGATGATGGCTACCCGGGGGTCAATTGGCATACCCTCCAGGTCCCCGGCCGTCGTCCTCACCGTCAGGCCATCTTCGTCGCTTTTGGGCGAACCGTGGACGGCCAAAAGCTGCCGGCCGCCATCCTGAATCACCTGGGAGAAAGGGATCGTTTCCAAGAAACGCAACCCATCGCGTCCCAGTCTCTCCGCCGTCCAGCGGAACGAGAGCAGCAATTTGTCCTGCCAATCGTCGCTGCCGGGCGTAGATGGATAGGTTCCTTCCAAAAGGTAGCGGTCGGTGTTGCCCATCAAGAAGCGGGCATTGGGTAGTTGTTGAAGCACGGTGAGAACTTCGTTGGGGGCTGGGCCAAAGGCGAATATGTCGCCGGGTACAACGATGTGATCTGCATTTCCTTGTCGTTGCAGGTCTTTGAGAACGGCCTCCAACGCCACGACGTTGCCGTGAATGTCGGATAGGATAGCTATCTTCATTTATCTGTGAGCCCTTTCCTCAAGCGGTATTGGCATCTGGTACTACAGTGCCAACATATTTTACCACACTACCTCCTGTTTGTCCGTAAATTCGTCGTAAAATCATAGGAGCCAGGCACTTATAAAAAGAGTGTGGCTAAAATCTATAGGAGGTAGTAGCGACTTCAGTCGCTGGGAACGACTGAAGTCGTCACTACTACAAAATCTAGCCAGGCACTTTTTTATAAGTGCCTGGCTCCTGAGCAGTTACTTTGGCCGGGCAGGGTTATGGAGCAAAATCGACGCACTTTTTCAGAACTTCTAGCGTGGTCTGATTGACCGGCAATCCCGTTAATTCTTCGGGAGCAACCCAACGAGCCTCACACACATCGTCGCCGGGACGTAGCTCGCCGCTCACGTAATCGGCCAGCAAATCCACGATGACGTAGTGAAACCGGACGCGCCCGGCGTCGTCTCGCAGGATGACGTCGAAGGTATAGACCGGGCGGCCGGCCCGGATGGTCAGCCCCGTCTCCTCCATTATCTCCCGCTCAGCCGCTTCTTGCAAAGTCTCGCCCAATTCCACGCGCCCGCCGGGGACGGCCCACAACCCCTCGCTGGGCGGCTGGCCGCGCCGGACCAGCAGAACCTGGCCATCCTTCACAACAATCGCCCCCACAGCGACGCGGGGAACGTTGGGGTATTCGCCCGCAGACATATCACTGGCACCTGTGCCTGTCGCCGCCGGGCGAGATTCCACCCTCCCCCGGCCCCTCCCTGCCAGGGAGGGGTGAACGCTTACGCCCACAGAACGTTTCGCCGAGTGTGCAACTTCGATTGTAGGCGTTTACCCCCTCCCCTTCGTAGGGGGAGGGTTGGGGTGGGGGTGACGGGGACGCCGGAGAAATACCCTGCATCCGGGACGAAATCTCTCTCCGGGCGAGATTCCACCCTCCCCCGGCCCCTCCCTGCCAGGGAGGGGTGAACGCTTACGCCCACAGAACGTTTCGCCGAATGTGCAACTTCGATCTCACGGTTCGCTCAAATCTGGACGAGTTTAGAGGATTGATGTAAGCTCTTGGTATGACTGAGGAGCTTACAGTTATCAGCGAGCGGGTGGACGATATACCGTTGTTGATTGCCCATATGGTACGAATGGGGTTGCCT
>JAJRXB010000569.1 GCA_024276515.1 Chloroflexota bacterium | reverse complement strand
CTGGCTCCTTTTCTGTTCCTGGTCATCGCCTTTGTGTTTTCTATGCTGGGCATGGGTGGCTCACAACTCTACATTCCGATCCTCTTCTGGTTGGGGATGGATTTCAAGACAGAAGCCATCCCGCTGGGCATGTTGTTGAACGTGGTCAACAGCAGTTCGGCGGCCATCACCTATGGCCGGAAAAAGTTGATTGATTGGCAAACCGCGATTCCCTTTGGCTTGACCATGATTCTTTTGGCCCCGATGGGCACCTGGCTGAATATCCAGTTGCCCACCGGCCCGGTCATCGCCATCTTTGCCCTGTTCACGGCCAGCGCAGCCCTCCTGATGCTCAGCGGCTGGCGACCCAGACGGGGGGCGCTGACCCCTCGGCAAAGGATCGTGCTGGGCGTTTCGGCGGGGGGCGTCCTGGGCGTCTTCGCCGGATTGATCGGGCGGGGCGGAGGAAGTTTCGTGGTGCCTTTGCTCTACATCGCCGGGTTAGAACCCCAGGTGGCTGCGGCCACCTCGTCCCTGGTTGTGACCGGCTCAGGGCTCTCCAGCTTTATTTCTCACCTGGCGACGGCTGCCCGCCCCAACTGGGTGATCTGGCTGCTGTGCGGCCTGGCGGTGCTGGTCGGCGGTCAAGCCGGCTCGCGGCTGATGGCTACCCGCCTGAAGTCGCAATCAATCCGGGTCATCTTTGGCCTGGTGTTGTTGGGCGTGGCCGCTTTGTTGATCGTGAAAGATGTGCTTTGAAGGAAATTTCATCTGTCTGAATTTGGAAATGGGCGAAAACACCGCTATTCACGTCTCACAACTGACCAAAGTGTACCCGACCGGCCCGGGCCGTCCTCCGCTACGGGCAGTAGATGGCATCAGCTTTGACGTGCGTCACGGCGAGGTCTTTGGTTTCCTGGGGCCCAATGGCGCAGGCAAGACGACGACCATCCGCATGTTGACCGGCCTGGTGCGTCCCACGGCCGGCAGCGCCAGGGTGCTGGGCTTCGACCTGGCTACCGACGTGACGCGCATCAAGAAGCGTGTCGGGGTTGTGCCCGAAGCCTCGAACCTATACGACGAGCTGTCGGCCTTCGACAACCTGGTGTTTGCCATGCAGCTCTACGGCGTGCCCCGGACCCAACGGGCTGCCCGCGCCGGGGAATTGCTGGCCCGGTTCCGACTGGCCGACAGGCGGGATACGCTTTTTGCCAAGCTCTCGCGCGGGATGAAGCGAGCGCTGACTATCGCCGCGGCATTGGTTCACCGTCCGCCACTGATCTTTTTGGACGAGCCAACCACCGGCCTGGATGTGATGAGCGCGCGCAACCTGCGAGAGATGATCGCTGACCTGCGCCGCGAAGGCGCGACCATCTTTCTGACCACTCACTACCTGGAGGAAGCTGAACGGCTATGCGACCGTATCGCCATCATCGTCAAGGGGCACATCGTGGCTCTGGACACGGTGGACGGTTTGAAGACGAGCGTCCAGGGCCAAACGGTGGTGGAAGTGACACTGAGCGGCGGGGAGGGCTCCGTCGAGACAGTTCGCTTCGACGGTGACGATGTGGCGACCACAGTCCAGGCAGCGCTGGCGCAGGCCACAGCCGATGGTCGGCGTGTGCTGGCCGTCAACACCCTCCGCCCGACGCTGGAAGACGTGTTTGTCCAATTGACCGGCCTGAGCGCCGAGGTGATGCTGGCCGAAAAAGGGGGAAAGGGCTCGTCCTGGTTGGTGGGCCAGGGAGCGGAGCCGAAGGAGCAAGCCAATGCTGGCCGATGACCTGCGCGGGATGTTTTACATCGCTCTCAAGGACTTGCGGGCGTATTACTTCAAGCCGCCCAACATCAGTTGGGGGATGCTGTTCCCCTTTGCCTTTGTCTTGGCCTTTGCCATCCGCAACCCGGGCGACCTGCAAGGACTGGTACCGGGGCTGCTGGCGCTGACCATCCTGTTTGGCACCAGTTCGATGGAAGCCATCGTCATCGTCTTCGAGCGGCGCATCGGCTCGCTGGAGCGGCTGCTGCTGGCCCCGATTCGTTTGCCTGCCCTATTGATGGGCAAACTGTTGGGCGGGATGGCCTTTGGGCTGACGGTGACTTTGGTCGTGTTGGCTATTGCCCTGGCCGTCTTCGGGGTGGGGGATGTCAACTGGCCCTTGCTTGTCCTGACCCTGCTGCTTTCGGCGGCAGCCTTTTCGGCAATGGGAGCCTTTGTGTCGGTGGCGGTCAAAGAGGTGTTTGAGGCGCAGACGTTGGCCAACTTCATCCGTTTCCCGATGATCTTACTGGGCGGCGTGTTCATCCCGGTCGCTTCGCTGCCGTTGGGGCTGCGTATCGTGGCCCGGCTCTTGCCGCTGACCTACGCAGTCGAGGCCCTGCGCGCGGCGCTGACGGGGGGCACATTGCTGGGAGCTACACTGGACCTGGTCGTGCTGACTCTGTTTTCCGCTGTGGTGTTTGCGTTAGCCACACGTATGCTGGCTCATCATTTTTAGATTGACAGGACTTACGCAGTTAGCAATTGAGCAGCAGCGACCTTGCCCCGCAACGGGGCCGGGGCAGGCAGGCCGCCGGTGATCAGTTCGCGCTGCAGGCGATCCTTGACCTCACCCAAGGTTTCTTTTCCCCACAGGGGACCTATGGGCGGGTGCAGGCGCAGACACTGCAAGACGACGAAGGCGATCAGGACGAAAGCAACATGGCGTACCAACGCTTGATCCACTCGACATTGACACGCCGCCAAGCCGCTGAACTGTTTGGCGTCTCGGAAGAGGGTCTCCACCGACCAGCGGCTGCGCTTACGCAGCACGATAGTGGTCAGATCACTATCCAAGTCGTTCGTCGCCAGCACCTCGAGGTTCCCGTGACGGTTTCTGGTCACGACCAATCTCAAGGGGCCATACTTGGGCAGGTAGGCCACAATACTGCGTGCCCGCAGTTGCAGGCGTGCGCGCCACTTCAGCTTCAACCACTCCCCCAAAGACGCCGCACTCCAGCGTCGATCCCGATAGTAGACCGTCGTTCTGGGGTGGAGGACACCCACCCACTTCAATCCCAGGCGGTTAATCTTCTCCCCGGAGGGGACCTATGGGTTGGTCATCCAGCCGGCGGTGTAGAAGGTGTCGAAGACGATGTAATCAATGGCCAAGCCCTCTTGGTGGACTTCGACGATCATCTCCCAAGCCAGCTGCAACTTGGTGCGGTATTGCTTGGGTCGGCAGTGCTGTTTCGGTCGCCAGAGCCGAAAAGCCACGGGGATGCGCCAGCGCCCGGTACACTACAGCAGGACGACGACGTGGAAACCACGCACTTTACGCTTCTCGCTCGTGGAGTAGGTCCAGCCCACCCACCGGTTTCGCTTGGAGAAAGGTTTGCTTACCACCACATCATCCACGATCGAGAACATTGCTCCTAGACCGAACGCCCTGAGACTTCGAACCACTTGCTTGAAGAGCCGCCGAGTGGTAGGATAGAGCCGGGACGCCATGGTGGAAACACCGCCCGAGAGGATAGTTTTGGATACTCTATTTTACCTCGGGGGCGTCCTGTTTCACATTGTCAATGTGCTAGCTGCTCAACTGCGTAAGTCCTGTTATTTAAGCGGTATTGTGGTTAGGCCCAACTCGCAATTGCGTCAACCCTCCAATGCTAGAACTCCCTCCGACCTTCCCGGATGAACGCCACAATCTCATCCGTCGTCAGCCCAAGATCCAGCCCTCCCACATCCAACGGCGATCCCTTCTTCCGCTCCGGCCTCACCACAAACGTCTGCCCATCTTTCCGCTTGATCTTCACCTCTCCCTCTTTCACCGCTTGATCAAGCAACGTCGCCAACTTCTGCCTCGCCTCTGTGTACGTATATACCACCATTATCTCACCTCCACCACTCTCACCCCCATCTCCTTAGCCCCTCTCACCAAACTTTGATCCAAGGAGATCAACGGCGCCTTGTACCTCACCGCACTCCGGATCAGATACGCATCATAAGCATACAAACCCAACGCCTTTGCTATCCTCAGCGACTCCTCCAACTCTACCTCCACAAACCGGATAGGGATTTGACGGTACAACTCGATTGCTTCGATAGCCTGCTCCAGGGTCAGCCGCCCCCGTTTCAACATAGCTGAAAATGCATTGCCGATTTCCCAATGAACCGAAAGTGGGGCCAACAAATCCACCCCCTGTGTTACCTCAATCAAGGCCTCCTTCTCCGGTTCGTTGGCAATCACAGCGATAATGACCGAGGCATCTACAATAACGTTCATCGAAAACCGTCCCCAATGAAATAAAGACTGTACAGATGTACAGCTTTATTATATCATATGCAAAGTTGTTGTGCAACCGACTTCTTCCCGCGGGTGCATGCACGATTTGTCAGTGAGTTCTGGAAGTAGCCTCCTCCTGGGAAAATGGGTAAGATGGGATTGACTGGACTTTGGCCATTTTTGATAAGGGGATAGGCTGACATGAGCATCCTGTGATATGATGGAGTTCCTCTGCGTGTGCTGGGGCTGTGGCCGACAGCAAGCACTTTACCAACTATCACCGCGTCCTGAATCGCAATCGCTGGTCTCCGTGGGTTCTGAGCAAACTGCTGCTAGCTTTGATCATCCAGGTTTGCCTGCCAGCAGG
>JAJRXB010000568.1 GCA_024276515.1 Chloroflexota bacterium | reverse complement strand
CTCATTTTGAGGGGGCAAAAGGTGACTGTCACCTGCAAAGATAGTCGGAATTCGCGACCATCGTCTGGCACGACGTAGGCGACTCTTTACCTACAGCCCTACAGGTGACAGTCACCTGGGGCATCTACGGTTGTAGTACTAATGGCAACGGGCAAAGTGGTTTGGTTTGAAGATCTTGAAGATTGGTTACGCTTGTATTTCGCACTGTGAGGCGGAGAGATACTTATGGCTAATTCCGTTGTTCCCCGTCCTTTTCTGAAATGGGCAGGCGGTAAAACACAGTTACTCGATGATCTAACGGCATATCTTCCAAGATATTTTCTTACCTACCACGAGCCTTTTGTTGGTGGGGGGGCTTTGTTTTTCTACCTGTACCGAGAGAGAAAGATCAGGCGGGCTTTTATTGCAGATCTGAACGCAGAACTGATAGATACCTATATAGCTATTCGTGATTATGTAGAGGATGTGATTGAACTGCTTTCTGAATACTCTTATGACGAGAAATTCTACTACAATCTGCGTGCTCAAGATCCGTGGAAGATGCCTCTACCAGCGCGTGCTGCGCGAATGATCTACTTAAACAAGACAGGGTACAATGGTCTGTATCGTGTTAATAAGCAAGGAAAATTCAATGTGCCATTTGGCCGTCACAAATCACCCCAATATTGCGATGTGGAGAATCTACGGGCCGTCTCTGTCGCTTTGCAAGACGTGGAAATTGCCTGTGCTTCATTTGAAACTGTGCTGGAACATGTTAAACCGGGGGATCTAGTTTACTTTGATCCCCCCTATGCTCCAATGTCTTCTACAGCTAATTTCACTGCCTACCACGCTGACGGCTTTGCCGAAGATGACCAAATAAAGCTACGTGATGTTTGTCTGGAGCTTACACGACTCGGAGTAAACGTGATGCTCTCGAACTCAGATGTAGAGCTCATTCAAGCACTGTATGATACTGATTCCTGCTTTAACATCAACCGAGTGCACGCCAGTCGGGCTATTAACAGCAACGCGAAGAAGCGGGGCAAGCTAACCGAACTTATCATAACAAATTACCCCGCAGAGAAGATCGCCCAGCCGCGATTATTGGAAGCACAAGTTCAATTTACTACTCAATCCTCCCAAGATCGCAAAGCTCGGTGATTTGGCCTCTGTCAACTGTGAATCGTCGGAACTCTTTACACACAAGCCGAATTTGAACGCCTGCGGCGCGATTGATGGGAGATGAAAAAGATGGCACTTACAAACCGAGACACTTTGCAACTGATTGAACAGGTGAAGTCGCACCTGTCCCGGCTGCCAGAAGACAAAATAATAGCGGTGCTCGACTTTGTCCAGTTCCTGGCAACGCGCAGCGCGCCAACAACCTCTCCTCACAGTGGGTCCCCGGAAGCATTGCAAGAATGCATTGGCATCTGGCAATTCGAGCCAGGCGAATTAGATGAGATATTGCTCAACATCGACCAATCCCGCCTGATGGAATTGGATGAAGAGAATGACCGGCTACTTGCTTGACACCAATCACGCTGCCGTTGCAATGGCTGGCGATACTTCCTTCTCCGCTCGACTGTTGCAATACGCCCAACCCGATGATCAATTCTGCCTCTCTATCACGGTGTTGGCCGAGCTATACTTTGCTGCCTATGCCAGCAAACGACGCGAACAAAACCTGGCTGGCATCTCCTTTCTCCTGGAGCGAGTAAATTTGCTTGACTTTGACCTGGCGGTCGCCGAAGAATATGGCCGCATCAAGGCCAAGCTGAAAGCCAAAGGACGCCCTATCCCGGGAACCGATGCCCAGATTGCAGCCGTCGCCCGAGTTCACGGGCTGACAGTTCTTACCACCGATAGGCACTTTCGCTATGTAGACCGAATTGACCACCACCAACACACACTGCTGTGGCCGGTCTCCCGACCGAGCCACCGTGGGTTGACGACATAAACGATGCTGACCGAACTGACCATCACCAACTTCGCCATTATTGACGAGTTGCGCCTGCGCTTTGCCCCTGGCTTCAACGTGCTGACCGGCGAGACGGGCGCGGGCAAGTCCATCATTATCGACGCCGTGAGCCTGCTGCTGGGGGGGCGCGCCGACACCACCTTCGTCCGCGCCGGCGCCGACCGGGCCCAGGTGGAGGGCATCTTTCACCTGGACGACCGATTGCAGGCCCAAATCAACCCCATCCTGGAACGGGAGGGCCTGGAAGGCGATGCGCCCGACACCCTCATCCTGGGCCGCGAGATTCGCGCCACCGGGCGCAGCTATTGTCGGGTCAACGGGCGCTCCATCAGCCTGTCACTGCTGGAGGAAATCGCCCGCCCCCTGGTGGACATTCACGGTCAAAGCGAGCACCTGAGTCTGCTGCGGGTGCGGGCCCACCAGCGCCTCCTCGACCGATTCGGCGGACTGGACGAGCAGCGCGAGGCCCTGGCGCAAGAGGTGAGAAAACTCCAGGCCGTCCGCAGGGAACTGGCCGACCTGCTGCGCGATGAGCAAGAACTGGCACGCCGTGTGGACCAACTCACCTACCAGGTCAAAGAGATCGAGGCTGCTCAACTGCAACCTGGCGAGGAAGAATCGCTCAACGCCGAGCGCACCCGCCTGGCCAACGCCGAGCAACTCAGCCAGTTGACCGGCGAAGCGTACACCGCCCTCTACGAAGGGAGCGAGGAGCACCTGTCGGCGTCTGACTTGTTGGGCCAGGCGGCACGGGCCCTGACTCAACTGTGCAAAATCGACCCCAGCCTGGAGGAGCAACAGCAACTCGCCGAGTCGTTGGCCATCCAAATGGACGATCTGGCCCGCACCTTGCGCGACTACCAGGAGAGCATCGAATTCAGCCCGGCGCGTCTGGCCCAGGTAGAAGATCGGCTGAGCCTGATCTACAGCCTCAAGCGCAAATATGGCCACACCATCGAAGAAATCCTGGCCTTCGGCGAGCGGGCGCGGGCAGAACTCGAAAGCATCACTCACAGCGAAGAGCGCATCGAGGCTCTGCGTGAGGAAGAAGAGCGGCTGCGACACACCATCGGCCGCATGGCCGCCGAACTCTCCCAGGCGCGGCGGGCGGCCGGCGAGCGACTGGCCGTCGAGATCGAAGCGCAACTGGCGGATCTCAACATGGAAGGGGCTCGCTTCGCCGTGGACCTGGCCTGGACCGACGACCCGAACGGCGTGTACGTTGGCGAGCGGACACTGGCCTGCGACGAACGAGGAGTTGACCGGGTGGAGTTCCTCATTGCCCCCAACGTGGGAGAGGGGCTCAAACCGCTGGTGAAAGTCGCCTCCGGGGGTGAGACCAGCCGGCTGATGCTGGCTCTCAAAACCGTCCTTTCGGTTGCCGACGAAACCTCCACACTCATCTTCGACGAGATTGACCAGGGCATCGGCGGGCGCGTGGGAGGGGTCGTCGGGCGCAAACTGTGGGGCCTCACCCGGGCGGATGGCCGACAGCACCAGGTTTTGTGCGTCACCCACCTGCCCCAAATCGCCGGCTACGCCGACATCCACTTTCACGTGGAAAAAGGGGTGGACGAGCAGCGAACCACCACCCGCGTTCGCATCCTGAGCGACGCCGACCGCGTGGAAGAACTGGCCGTGATGCTGGGCATCCCCAGCAAAGGCACCCGCCGCAGCGCACAGGAGATCCTGGAAGAAGCAGCAACGGTCAGGTCAGTAGAGGGAAGGAAAGGACCT
>JAJRXB010000567.1 GCA_024276515.1 Chloroflexota bacterium | reverse complement strand
CTCATTTTGAGGGGGCAAAAGGTGACTGTCACCTGCAAAGATAGTCGGAATTCGCGACCATCGTCTGGCACGACGTAGGCGACTCTTTACCTACAGCCCTACAGGTGACAGTCACCTGGGGCATCTACGGTTGTAGTACTAGCCTGCGCCACAGTGATGTCTGTTGTCTCCTAGATGCGTCAACGCCCGTCTGGGAGAACTCGAATTGCGTGAGGAGCAGGCGAGTCTCTCAACCGAACATTGCGCCGACGGCAAAGTGGGCTTATTATATACCATCGCAAGATCATAACCAGAGAGCTTTCCCATTTTCAGCGGGAAAGCGAGCGAAGGCATCCTGCCCGTCCTGGCGGTGGGCCAGGGAGCTTGTCGAAGGATGCTCGCTTCGGCTCGAAACCTGGAAAATGAGAAAGCCCTAATCAAACCAGAGAGCTTTTGCTTAATCAGGAGGCATTGTCATGACACGCAGCCAGGTGACAATAGATGGCAACGAAGCTGCCGCCTATGTTGCTCACAAAACCAACGAAGTAATTGCCATTTACCCCATCACCCCCTCCTCCCCCATGGGCGAACACGCCGACGCGTGGAGCGCCCGGGGTGAGAAGAACATCTGGGGCACCATCCCCACGGTGGTGGAAATGCAATCGGAAGGGGGCGCGGCCGGCGCCGTCCACGGAGCGCTGCAAACCGGCTCCCTCACCACCACCTTCACCGCCAGTCAGGGCTTGCTGCTGATGATCCCCAACATGTACAAGATTGCCGGCGAATTGACCAGCACCGTCTTCCACATCGCCGCTCGCTCGGTAGCTGCTCAGGCCCTCTCCATCTTCGGCGACCACAGCGACGTGATGGCCACCCGGTCCACCGGTTGGGCCATGATCTTCTCCAACTCGGTGCAAGAGGTGATGGACTTTGCCCTCATCGCCCAGGCCAGCACCCTGCAGGCGCGCGTCCCCTTCCTCCACGTCTTCGACGGCTTCCGCACCTCGCACGAAATTATGAAGGTCGAAAAGCTGACCGAAGACGACATGCGAGCCATGATCGACGACGACCTGGTGCGCGCTCACCGGGCCCGCGCCCTGTCGCCGGACCATCCCTTCATCCGGGGCACCGCCCAAAACCCCGACGTCTTCTTCCAG
The DNA here is from genome assembly GCA_024276515.1 of Chloroflexota bacterium. Lineage (GTDB taxonomy): Bacteria > Chloroflexota > Anaerolineae > 4572-78 > NAK82 > JAJRXB01. The sequence goes on along the minus strand of JAJRXB010000567.1, from coordinate 4,270 downwards.
GCCCGAGAGACGGTGAATCCCTACTACCTGGCCGCCCCAGAAACCGTGCAAAAAGCGATGGACAAGTTCGCTGCCCTGGTCGGTCGCCAATATCATCTCTTCGACTACATCGGGGCCCCCGACGCCGACCGGGTCGTCGTCTTGATGGGCTCCGGCTGCGAGACGGCCGAGGAGACCGTTAACTACCTGGTGGCCCGGGGCGAAAAGGTGGGCGCGGTGAAGGTTCGTCTTTACCGTCCCTTCTCGGCCCAGCATTTCCTGGCCGCGCTCCCGCCCACGGTCAAAGTGATCGCTGCCCTGGACCGCACCAAAGAGCCGGGCGCCGCCGGCGAACCCCTTTACCAGGACGTGATGACGGCCGTCAGCGAGAGCTTTGCCAGCGGCACGGCCCCCTTCGCCGATTTCCCCAAAGTGATCGGCGGTCGCTACGGCCTGTCGTCCAAAGAATTCACGCCGGCGATGGTCAAGGGCCTCTTCGACGAGATGGCCAAAGCCCAACCCAAGAATCACTTCACCGTCGGCATTATTGACGACGTAACCCACACCAACGTTGATTACGACCCCGATTTCAACGTCGAGCCAGACGACGTGGTGCGAGCCATGTTCTGGGGCCTGGGCGCCGACGGCACCGTAAGCGCCAACAAGAACTCTATCAAGATCATCGGCGAGGAGACGCCCAACTACGCCCAGGGATACTTCGTTTACGACTCCAAAAAATCCGGCGCCCGCACCATCTCTCACCTGCGCTTCGGCCCCCATTCCATCCACAGTCCTCACCTGATTCAGCGGGCCAATTTTGTGGCCGTGCACCAGTTCGGCTTTCTGGAGCGATACAACGTGCTGGAAGCTGCCGAAAGGGGAGCTACCTTCCTGCTCAACAGTCCCTACGGCCCGGACGAAGTGTGGGACCACCTGCCCCGCCCTGTGCAGGAACAGATCATCGGCAAGAAGCTAAAGTTCTACGTGATTGACGCCTACTCCGTGGCCAAAGAGACCGGCATGGGTGTGCGTATCAACACCATTATGCAGACTTGCTTCTTTGCCATCAGTGGTGTGCTCCCCCGGGACGAGGCCATCACCCGGATCAAGGAGGCCATCAGAAAAACCTACGGCAAGCGGGGCGAAGCGGTGGTGCAAAAGAACTTCGCTGCCGTAGACGCGGCCCTGGCTCGCCTGCACGAAGTGAAAGTGCCCGACCGAGCCACCAGCACCATCGAGCTGCCGCCGGTGGTGCCGCCCGAAGCACCGGAATTCGTGCGCGAGGTGACGGCCAAAATGATCGCCGGCGAAGGAGACCTGCTGCCGGTCAGCGCCCTGCCGGCCGACGGCACCTATCCCAGCGGCACCACCCAGTGGGAGAAACGCAACATCGCCCTGGAAGTGCCGGTCTGGGAGCCGGATATTTGCATTCAGTGCGGCAAATGCGTGCTGGTCTGCCCCCACGCCGTCATCCGCTCCAAAGTGTACGACGAAAGCGCCCTGGATGGCGCTCCAGAGACCTTCAAGTTCGCCGACGCCCGCTGGAAGGAACTGCGGGGCAGGAAATACACTCTGCAAGTCGCCGTCGAGGACTGCACGGGATGTAACTTGTGCGTGGAAGTCTGTCCGGCCAAAGATAAGAGCCAGGCAGGGCGCAAGGCCATCAACATGCAACCGCAACTGCCGCTGCGAGAGCGGGAGCGGGAGAATTGGAATTTCTTCCTGAGTCTGCCTGAGATTCCGCGCCACGACGGATTGAAATTCAGCAACGTCAAGAACGTGCAACTCTTGCAACCCCTCTTCGAGTTTTCGGGCGCCTGCGCCGGCTGCGGCGAAACCCCCTACCTCAAGTTGGTCAGCCAGCTCTTCGGCGACCGGACCATCATCGCCAACGCTACCGGCTGTTCCAGCATCTATGGTGGCAACCTGCCCACCACCCCCTGGACCTACAACAAGGAGGGACGAGGTCCCGCCTGGAGCAACTCCCTCTTCGAGGACAACGCCGAGTTTGGTCTGGGAATGCGCCTGACGCTGGACAAGCAAACCGAATACGCCCGCGAGCTGGTGGACCGTCTGCGCGACGTGATCGGCCCCGAGCTGGCCGACGCGCTGCTGACCGCCGACCAGTCCAATGAAGCGGGCATCGAGGCCCAGCGTCGGCGGGTGGCGGAACTGAAAGCCAGGCTGGAGGGTCGGGACGACCCGGCAGCGCGGGACCTGCTGAGCCTGGCCGACGCTCTGGTCAAAAAGAGCGTGTGGATCGTGGGCGGCGACGGCTGGGCCTACGACATCGGCTACGGGGGCCTGGACCACGTGCTGGCCAGCGGTCGCAACGTCAACGTGTTGGTGCTGGATACGGAGGTCTACTCCAACACCGGCGGCCAGGCGTCCAAAGCCACGGGGCTGGGCGCGGTGGCCAAGTTCGCTGCCGGCGGCAAATCCACGCCAAAGAAGGACCTGGGGCTGATGGCTATGAGCTACGGTTACGTTTACGTGGCTCAGGTGGCGATGGGCGCCAACGACGCCCACACGGTCAAGACCTTCCTGGAGGCCGAAGCCTACGACGGTCCATCGTTGATCATCGCCTACAGTCATTGCATCGCCCACGGCATTGACATGGCCAAGGGTATGCATCAGCAAAAGCTGGCGGTGGATTGTGGCTACTGGCCTCTCTACCGTTACAACCCGGCCCTAAAAGCCGAGGGCAAAAACCCGTTGCAATTAGATTCTAAAGCGCCGAAGATACCGTTTAAGGATTATGCGTATAACGAAACCCGCTACCGCATGTTGGCCCAGAGCAACCCCGAAGCTGCCGAGCGTCTTCTGGCCCGGGCCCAAGAGGCGGTAACGGCGCACTGGCGCAAGTACGAGCAAATGGCGAAGATGGAATGAGGCGTGAAATGTGATGCGTGAAACGTAGCCGTATCATTTCGTGTTGACGTTTCACGCATCACACCAAAGCACAAAACGAGGACGGATGAAGATGGACCTGACCACCACTTACATGGGCATGCCTTTGAAAAACCCGATTGTGCCGTCGGCGTCGCCCCTGTCCGAAAACGTGGACAACATCCGCCGGATGGAGGACGCCGGCGCGGCCGCCGTGGTGATGTACTCCCTCTTCGAGGAGCAGATCACCCTGGAAAGCCATCAACTAGACCACTTTTTGAGCTATGGTGGCGAAAGCTTTGCCGAAGCCTTGAGCTACTTTCCCGATATGGAGACGTACCGCGTCGGGCCTGATGATTACCTGGATCTGATCCGGCGAGCCAAAGAGGCTGTGGATATTCCCATCATCGGCAGTCTCAACGGCGTTTCCACCGGCGGCTGGATCAGCTACGCCCGCAAAATCGAAGAGGCTGGCGCCGACGCGCTGGAGTTGAACGTTTACTACATCCCCACCGACCTCAAGATGACGGGCGCCGAGATAGAGCAGATGTACCTGGACATCCTGCGCGACGTGAAACAGAGCATCTCCATCCCGGTGGCGATGAAACTGAGCCCTTACTTCAGCGCCATGGCCAACGTGGCTCATCGCCTGGCCGAAGCGGGGGCCGATGCCCTGGTCCTCTTCGACCGCTTCTATCAGCCCGATTTCGACCTGGAAAACCTGGAAGTGGTGCCTCGCCTGGTGTTGAGCAGTTCTCACGAATTGCTCTTGCCCTTGCGCTGGATCGCCATCCTCTACGGGCGCGTGCCGGTGGATTTCGCCATCGCCGGCGGTGTGCACACCCTGGAAGACGTGCTCAAGGGGCTGATGGCCGGTGCCAGGGTCACGACGATGGCTTCTGAGTTGCTGCAAAACGGCATCCAGCGCATCGGCCAGATTCTTGAGGGGATGGCGCAGTGGATGGAAGAATGTGAGTATGAGTCGGTGCGCCAGATGCAAGGGAGTATGAGCCAGCAGAATGTGGCGGAACCGGCCGCCTTTGAGCGGGCCAGCTACGTGAAGGTGCTGCAATCCTGGCGACCTGGCTCAACCGGTCAACTTATCTGATAGTACTTACGCAGTTGAGCACAAAAATAGGGTCCGTAGTGACGACTTCCCTGGCCTGCCGCCAGGCCAGGGAAGTCGTCACTACAAACCTAAACTGCGTAAGTACCGTTATCTGAATCGCTCGCATTGGCGTAACCGTTCAGAAGCCCCCCTCCCTGCGAGCTATGCATTACCCACATCTCGCCTTGCTGACGTCCGCCCCGAGCTAAAGCTCAGGGCTAATAGCCCAAGCACGTTGAAACGTGCTGCTTTTGCCCAGAAGCGTGAGGGAAGCAGTCGGCTTTAGCCGACTTT
>JAJRXB010000002.1 GCA_024276515.1 Chloroflexota bacterium | reverse complement strand
TTTTGCATTGCAAGTGCCTCAGGGGTTGGCGCTTTATTGGGTTACGTCGAACGTTTTTAGTTTGATTCAGCAATTCTTCGTAACCGGGTGGGGAAGCTTAAAGTTGACGCCAACGGCGGTCTAGGCGTCGGTTACGTCCACAGACAAAACTCCTGCTGCCACGAAAAGGACCAAAAAGGATGGCAAGCGAAAAAAAAGCAAGCGTTGAGATTTTAGCCAGAACAGTTGAAGAGGCAATTGACCGGGGTCTGAGCGAACTGGGCCTGAGGCGAGATCAGGTTGAAGTGGAAATCATCAACCCCGGCCGGAGTGGTGTGTTGGGGTTTGGCGCCGAAGAAGCTCGCGTGCGCATCACGGCACTGCCGGAAGAACCCGCCCTGGGCAAGGAGTTGCCCCAGAGAGAGCCTGCTGTTGCAGAGTCTTTGCCAGAGGAAGCGGTGGAGCCGGCAACAGAATCGGTGACAGCCGAACCCGATGTTACCGAACTGGCCGTCAACCTTCTCCAGGGATTGCTTGAGCGCATGAAGATCCACGCCCAGGTGACGGCCCGCATCGGCGACGATTTGGTCGAGGAGGGAGAAGACCCCCCCCTGACCCTCGACGTCACCGGCGACGACCTGGGCATTTTGATCGGCCGCCGGGGTGAGACGCTTCGCGCTCTGCAATATATGACCCGCTTGATGCTGAGCAGAAGCTTAGAGCGCTGGGAGCCGGTCGTCGTGGACGTGGAGTCGTACCGGGTGCGGCGGCGGCGTTTGTTGCGTCAGCTCGCCGCCCGTATGGCCGAACGTGTCTCCTTTAGCCGGCAGCGAGTGGTGTTGGAGGCGATGCCCCCCCACGAACGGCGCATCGTGCACATTGCCCTGCGCGATCACCCCGACGTGACCACCAAGAGCATTGGCGAAGGGGAACATCGCAAAGTTACGATCATTCCCAAGTAAGCATTAGAGGAATCGGGGAATCAGGGAATCAGGAAATCGAGGGAGCGGGAAATCGGAGAGTCGGGATACCGGCGATTCTTCGTTCCTGACCTCTGATTCCCTGGTTCCCCGATTTCCTGATTCTCAGGTATCACTATGACCGTCCCCGATTACCTTGTTATTGGTCACATCACAAAAGATCTGGTCCCCAACGGTTTTACCATCGGGGGGACCGTAACTTACGCTGCTGTCACCGCCCGTAACCTGGGTCAACGGGCGGCCATCGTCACCAGCGCCGAGCCGGGGTTGGTTTTGCCGCCCGTCTTCGAGGGCATCCAGGTGATTCGAGTGCCGGCGGCGGCCACGACCACTTTTCACAACATCTACACCAACGGCACGCGCCAACAAGTCATCAGTGCTTTGGCCAATCCCATCGGCCCGGACGCCATTCCGCCTGAATATCGCCGGACCCCTTTGGTTCACCTGGGACCATTGGCCCGCGAGATAGACGAATCGATTGTTCACCACTTTCCCAACTCGCGAGTCGTCGCCACACCCCAGGGGTGGTTCCGCTCCTGGGACGAGGCGGGACACGTTACGTTGAGGGCGTGGCCTGGCGCTGAACGGCTGTTGCCGCATCTCACGGCCCTGGTCTTGAGTGACGAGGACGTGTGCGGTGATCCATCGTGCATTCAGCGCTACGCCGCCATAACCCGGACATTGGTCGTTACCCACGGTCCGCGCGGGGCGACGGTGTATCACGCGGGTCAGGCCCGTCATTTTCCCACCCGTCCGGCCCGCGAGGTAGATCCTACCGGGGCCGGCGACGTTTTCGCTGCCGCCTTTCTCATTCGATTGCACGAGACGGCCCAATCCCCAACCGGCGAAGACCCGTGGGAAGCAGTGCGCTTTGCCAACGTCGTCGCCTCCTTCTCGGTGGAGGGGCCGGGCGTCTCTGCCATCCCCAGTCGGGAGCAGGTCGCAGCGTATCTGGACGAGGTCGCGCGGTCGTAGAGGGCTTCCCCAAGGCTGATCGTTTTCTCCCCAGGGCACACACCGTGGCTAAAGTTTACACCTTTGCCAATCAAAAGGGAGGCGTCGGCAAGACGACCACCGTTATCAGCATCGGTGCTTTCTTGTCGGCGCAGGGGCGCAGCGTGCTGGTGGTTGATATGGACCCCCAGGCCAACGCCACCTCCAGTCTGGGGTTGGACAAACATCGAGAGGACACGACCGTTTACCACGCGCTCATCGAGAAAGCGCCCGTCGCCAAAATCATCAAGACGACCAGTCGCCCTCGTTTGCACGTGGTGCCCTCGTCGCCCATCCTGGCCGGCGCCGAGGTCGAATTGGTGGGCATGTTTGCCCGTGAGATGCTTCTGCAAAAGGCACTGGCCCCTGTTCTGCGACACTACGATTACGTGCTCGTCGATACGCCTCCCAGCCTGGGTTTGCTGACGGTCAACGCGCTGACGGCCGCCGACGACGGCGTGATCATCCCTGTGCAATGCGAATACCTGGCTCTGGAAGGGTTGGGCCAGCTTGTGCACACCATCAATCTCGTCCGCGAAAATCTCAACCCACGGCTGGCCATCGCCGGCGTCGTGCTGACGATGTTCGACACGCGCACTCGTTTGTCGCAGGAAGTGGCCGACGAGGTGCGACGCTATTTTCCCAAGCAAGTTTTCAAAACGGTCATCCCGCGCAACGTCCGGCTGAGTGAAGCGCCCAGCTTCGGCGAGACCATTCTCACCTATTCCCCCGGCTCGGCCGGCGCGCTGGCCTACGCTGCCCTCACCGACGAACTCCTGGCCAGAGAAAAGTAACGGGTAGTGGTAGAAAAGTAAGTGATATGTCATTGCGAGGGAGTGAAACGGACGAAGCAATCCCCACATTGCAGGCCGGGGATTGCTTCGCTTCGCTCGCAATGACATCCCCCGTCACTTACAGTTTAAACCACCACCAAGTAACGTAATACCAATGGTAGGGACGAGTTGGCAGCGTTTAAGCTCGCGATCTGTGGACCAGAGAGGAGAGTCGTATGCGCATTCTGGCGATTATATCAGGGGAATATGGACAGCGGCACGTGACCAACATCCGCGACCACGGCCCCCCGGAGTGGACGGTGGAAACGTGGCGACCGCCGGCCGTGCTGCCCCCCATCATAGACTACCCCGAGGATTACGTGCCCGACACGCTCCCCGCGGCCGACTTGATTCTATCCTTTGGCGAGCACCGGGGCATCCCGGAATTGCTCCCGGACGTGGCGCGAGTCACAGGTGCCCGGGCCGTAGTAGCAGCGATTGACAACGAGGCCTGGTTGCCGCGAGGATTGGCCCGTCAGTTGCGCGGTTGGCTTCAGGATATAGAGGTGGTGTGCGTCACGCCCAAGCCGCTGTGTTCGTTGACCGAGACGCACTACAGCGTCGGTCGCGCCCGCCATCAGCGAATCGAATACGACGATCCGCTCATCGCCGAATTTGCCCGTCATTTTGGTCAGCCAGAACTGCGCATCACCGTGGACCCCGAAACGCGGCTCATCACCTCCGCCGAGGTGGTGCGAGACGCCGTTTGTGGCTGCGCCCGTTACGCGGCCCAGGGGTTGGTGGGCGTCTCGGCCGACGATGCGGAACAGGAGGCCGGCTTGCTGCACCATCACTATCCCTGCCTGGCCAGCATGGGCATAGATGCCGATTACGGCGACACCCTGATGCACATCTCTGGCAATCTGTTGAAGGACAACGTCGGCGCGCAGGTTAAGCCCTTCAAGCGGATACAGTATATTGCGCCGGGGGTGCGGAGTGAGTAGAGTTGTTCCCTTTTAAGCAGCAACCAAGTGACCGGCACTTAAACATCTGCCAGAAAGGTCCTTTTTTGCCATAATGATGCTAGAAATGGCGACAAAAGTGCCGGTCACTTTATTCAGGAACAAATCTAGTAGGAGGGTGAAATGCCCAAAATAGCGATCACCGGCAAGGGAGGGGTGGGCAAAACCACCCTGGCCGCCCTGCTGGCCCACATTTATGCCCAGGCCGGCCATTCGGTCATTGCTATCGATGCCGACCCTGCCGCCAGCCTGGCTTACGCCCTGGGCATGCCCGAGGAACTGGCAGATCGGGTATCGCCCATCGCCGAGATGGAGGACCTGATTTACGAGCGGACCGGGGCCAAACCCGGCACCACCGGCGGCTTCTTCAAGTTGAATCCCCGCGTGGACGACATCCCCGACCGCTTCAGCGTGCTTCATCGTGGGATCCGGTTGTTGCAACTGGGCACCATCAGCACCGGCGGCAGTGGCTGCATCTGCCCCGAAAGCGCCATGCTGAAGACGCTGGTGACACACGTCATCCTCTACCGGGACGAAGTGATGATCCTGGACATGGAGGCCGGCGTCGAGCACCTGGGCCGTGCCACGGCCGGTGCCGTAGACGCCTTCCTCATCGTGGTCGAGCCGGGGCGGCGCAGCCTGGGCACTGCCCAGACCATCCGACACCTGGCGGCCGACATCGGCGTGACCCGCTGCTACGTGGTGGGCAACAAAGTGCGCAATCAGGCCGACCGCGACTACATTCGGAGCCATCTCCCTGACCTGCCGGTCATCGGCTTTCTGTCGGCGAATCCCCGCGCCATAGAAGCCGACATGCGCGGCGAAGCCATCTTCGACGCCGTGCCCGAACTGGTGGAAGAAGCGCGCCACATCGTCGCGGCTTTTGACAAGGCGATGGCCGCCTGATTCCCTGTTGACGTTTGCTCAGCAGTAGGCAATGGGAGGCTTTACCTTGCCCCACCCCCTCTACGTCGCCTTCGTGTGGCACATGCACCAGCCTTATTACAGAGACTTCACCACCGGCGAATATATTTTGCCCTGGGCGCGGTTGCACGGAGCCAAAGAATACATCCACATGGCCGAGGTGCTGGCCCAATACCCCGAGGTGAAGGCGACGTTTAATTTTGTCCCCTCGCTGGTGGAGCAAATCCTGGAATACGCGCACAACGACGCCGTTGACCGGGCACTGGCCCTCAGTCGCCAGGAGAGATGGTCCGACGACGACAAGGCTTACCTGCTCTCCTTCTTCTTCAGCGTCAACTGGGATCGGGTGATCCGTCGTTATCCCCCCTATCGCCAACTGCTGGAATTGCGGCAACAGGCGCGGGGCGGGCATCGTTTGCTGAGTCAGGACTTTTACCGGGACTTGGTGGCGTGGTTCAATCTGGTCTGGCTCGATCACGTGGCGCTGGAGAACGACCCCGACCTGCGTGCCCTGGTCGAGAAGGGGCGGAACTTCACCCGCGACGACATTGACCTGATCCTGCGCAAGCAAAAGGATTACCTGGCGTGCGTCGTCCCCCTCTACAGTCACCTGCGCGACCGGGGCCAGATCGAGCTGACCACCTCGCCCTACTATCATCCCATCCTGCCCTTGCTCATCGACTCGACCACAGCGCATCGGGCCAGCCCCAACCTCCCTTTGCCGGCCCGCATCTTTCGTCACATCGAAGATGCCGTCGAGCAGGTGCGGCGGGCCGTGGAAGCCCACAAGGCCCATTTTGGCGAGGCGCCGCGCGGCATGTGGCCGTCCGAGGGGGCAGTCTGCCCTGAGATGTTGCCCATCCTGGCCCGACACGGCATCCGCTGGTTTGCCACCGACGAGGCCATCCTGGCCCGTTCGCTGGGGGTCGAGATCGAGCGCGACCCCTACGGCCACGTCAACAACCCGCACGTCCTCTACCAGCCCTATGCCGTAGCCCCCAGCCCCCAGCCCCTTGTCACCATCTTTCGCGACCACATCCTGTCGGACCGCATCGGTTTCGTTTACCAGAGCATGCCCGGTCGGGACGCGGCCGAGGATCTGATTCACCGGCTGCACGTCATTCGCGAACGGCTGGACGACCCCGACCACCCCTACCTGGTCTCCATCATCCTCGACGGCGAAAATTGTTGGGAGGGGTATCCTGATTATGGGGACCCCTTCCTCCACCACCTGTATCAGCGGTTGACGGAAGAGGAAGACATCCAGACCGTGACCGTCTCGGAGTATCTGGAGCGATTTCCGCCGCGAGAGACGATCCAGCATCTGGCGACCGGCTCGTGGATCGGCGGCAACCTGGAGACGTGGATCGGCGAGGCCGAGCAAAACCGGGCCTGGGAAGTGCTGGGCCGGGTGCGCGACGAACTGGTCGCCTGGCAAAACGCCATCTCTGGCGCCGGCTTCGACGTGCTCGAGGCCGCGTGGCGGCAAATCTACATCGCCGAGGGGAGCGACTGGTTTTGGTGGTATTACAGCCGCAACGTGAGCGGCCAGGACCACCTCTTCGACCGGGCCTTCCGCGAGCACCTGGCGGGCGTTTATTTTGCCATTGGCCGGCCGGTGCCCCCCTGGCTGACCGAACCGATTCAGGGCCTCACCGAGCGTCGGGACGGGCATCGTCCTCCGAGTGGCTACATCACCCCCCACCTGGCGGGAGGCGACGAGACCAGCCTGGAGTGGACCGGCGCGGGCTTCCTGGAGCCGGCGGCCTCGGCCGGCGCCATGCAGCGGGCTGAAACGGGCGTGCTGCGACGGCTCTACTTTGGATATAATCCCACCTGCCTTTACTTCCGTGTCGAGGCGCGGGCTGCCCTCGGACCCTACGACGTGAGCCTTTTCTTGCGGGTCGAGGCGGGTGACGGCGAGCAACTTGCGTTCCCGGCCCTGGAGGGTGAGTTCCCCCCCACGCCCTTTGGTGCCAACTGGCGGGTGGATCTGCTGCCCGGCTTTGGTGCGACTTTGAAACTGGCCAGTGAACGGGGAAGCTGGCTGGAAGTTGAGGCCGCCGTCGAGAGTGCTGTCGGGGAGCGTGCCTGGGAGGTTTGTGTGCCCCTCAGCGCTCTTGGCCTGCGGCTGGGAGACGAGGTGGGCGTGGCGGTGGTGTTGGCCCGCGACGGTCGCATCGTCGAATCCATCCCGTCTGATACCTTGCACACCTTTACCCTGGCTGAGGTGGGGTAGCGTGAAATTGTTTCGGTTGATGGTAAAGGGATTGGACATCCTGGCCTGGCGGCTGCGTCACCACGGGCTGCGAGTGACCTTCACCTGGGCCTGGACCCGTCTTTACCTGTGGACGGTGGGCCGGCCGGTGTTGCGCTACTGCCCGGTAACACCGCAGCTCTACGTGGGAGGACAAATCAACGCGCGCGGCTGGCGCTGGCTGGCGGCACAGGGCCTCACCGCCGACGTGAACATGCGCAGCGAGTTCGACGACGCGGCTCACGGCATCGCCCCCAATGCCTACCTGTGGCTCCCCACCCACGACGACCACGCCCCCACCCTGGATCAGCTTCGGACCGGCGTCGCCTTTATCCGCCAGGCCATCGAGCGGGGAGGCAAGGTGTACGTGCATTGCGCCAGCGGCGTCGGTCGCGCCCCGACGATGGCTGCCGCCTATCTGGTCAGCACCGGCCTGAGTCCAGACCAGGCGTGGGCCCTCATCCGCCAGACCCGCCCCTTTATCAAACCCACCCCGCCGCAGCAAGAGGTTTTGGAGCGATTCGCCGCCGAATCGTGCCAATCAGGTGACAGTCACTTCTGAAAGTGACTGTCACCTGACCCCAAAATCCCGAACACACCCGTGCGGGATTCTTGGTTGCTGAACGGGGCCGCTGTGTGGTATACTTCAACGTCAGAACTGTGATAAGGAGCGCGATGGTTATGTCTCTTATTACAACGCAATATGAGCACATTGTCCTGGACGAGGCAAATACCCCGATTATTTCTGGGACCAATATGAAAGTGATCGAACTGGTTCTGGAGAAAATGGCCTACGGCTGGAGTCCGGAAGAGTTACATTTCCAACATCCTTACTTAACTCTGGGACAAATCCACTCAGCCTTGGCCTATTATTGGGATCATCAGGAAGAGCTTGACCAGGATATTGAACGGCGGCTTGAGCGCGTGGACCGGATTCGGCAGTCGGTGGAACCCCCACCTCTCCTGGCTCGGCTGAAGGCCAAAGGGTTGATCTGATGGCAATCGCGCTATGTTACTACTCAGCCTGCTACCTTCGCCCCGAGCCAAAGCTCAGGGCTAGAAGCTAAAGGACGCTGAAGCGCCCTCGGGCCCAGCCGACTTCAGTCGGCTTCAGCTATGGGCCTGGGGGTTTAGTTTAGCCCCAGGCGAAGGGCGGCTGAGTAGTAACATCGGCCCTTAACAAAACCCTTGAAATCGTGGTACAGCCCTATGCTCCCAACCAAGATTGTCGTGATCGGCGCGGGTAGCGCCATTTTTGGACTCAACACCCTGGCGGCGCTGATGCGCAGCCGGCGATTGCGCG